>JAUIKV010000013.1 GCA_030430615.1 Bacteroidia bacterium | reverse complement strand
CAAAGCAGTATCCACCGTTCTGATGCATGATCTTGGCGATCCTGTGATAGTCAGTTTGCAAACCGGTAACATTCGAGCAGCCTGTTATTGAGGCGATCTTCATCTCCTTGTGCGCATACTTTTTTATCAAAGGAATCAAACTGTCATAGTCGACAAGACCCTCTTCGTCACAGGGAATGATTTCCACATCAGCTATGGTTTCCAGCCAGGAGGTCTGATTTGAATGATGCTCCATGTGGGTTATGAAAACGACCGGTTTTTTTTCTTCAGGTATTTGCTCATTCAATTCCTTGAGATTCTCGCTAACCTTGATACCCAATATGCGCTGGAATTTATTGACAACACCCGTCATCCCTGTTCCCTCGGTGATCAAAGCGCAATCCGGACCCGCATTCACGTGCTTCTTGATAATCTCTCGGGCTTCATGATAGGCGAGGGTCATGGCCGAACCCGAAAAGGTTGTCTCCGTATGGGTGTTCGCAACAAAAGGACCAAAATCGCGAAGCATTTTCTCCTCGATGGGACGAAAAAGCCTGCCACTTGCCGTCCAGTCGGCATAGATCATCTTCTTGACCCCATAAGGCGTCTCAAAGCTTTCATCGATGCCTATGATCCCTTTTCTAAACCGGTCAAAATACTTCTCTAAACTCATACGTACATACCGCTCAAATCCTAACTATCTACTTAAGGCCCGCAATGTTTTTTATTTCCTGAATGATTCTTTCGGCGAGTGCGTCGGCATCTTCCTGAGATCCACTTTCAGTATAGATTCTGATGATGGGTTCCGTATTGGATTTCCTTAGATGAACCCACTCCTTCTCGAAGTCTATCTTCACCCCATCAACCGTGCTTACCTCTTCATTTTTAAATTTTAAAGACATGTCTTTCAATATCTTGTCTACATCTAATTCAGGTGTAAGTTGAATCTTGTTCTTGCTCATGAAATAGGCCGGATACCCGTCCCTAAGAGTTTTACAGGATTTCTTTTCTCTGGCAAGATATGTCAAAAACAGGGCTACTCCGACCAACGCATCTCGACCGTAGTGGGAAGCTGGATAAATTATTCCTCCATTTCCCTCTCCTCCAATTATGGCCTTATTCGCCTTCATCATTTCGACCACGTTCACCTCACCGACTGCGGAGGCTTGATATTGTCCTCCCCTATTTCTGGTTACATCACGAAGCGCACGCGAAGAAGAAAGGTTTGAAACCGTATCTCCTGGTGTTCTTGAAAGTACATAATCCGCGCATGCGACGAGAGTGTATTCCTCGCCAAACATGCTCCCGTCTTCATTGACGATAGCCAAACGGTCCACATCCGGATCCACAACAATGCCGAGATCGGCTTTTTCTTTTACAACCAGGCCAGATATCTCTGTCAAATGGGCTGGAAGCGGTTCGGGGTTATGAGGAAAATCCCCAGTCGGGTCACAGTACAGAGGAACGCATTCCACACCAAGCGCATTCAATAATTTGGGTATGGCTATGCCCCCGGTGGAATTCACTGCATCAACCACAACTTTGAATCCCGCCTTTCTAATCGCATCAGCGTCAACCAATTCAAGATTCAACACCTCTTCTATATGCCTGTCTATGGCATCCTTCATTTTTGAATAACTTCCAAGTTCTGTAACTTCAGAATACGTATACTTGTCTCCCTCAGCCAATTCCAGGATCTTGCTGCCCTCATCTGCATTGAGAAATTCCCCCTTTTCATTAAGAAGCTTCAGGGCATTCCATTGCTTCGGATTGTGCGAAGCAGTTACTATGATGCCTCCATCCGCATTTTCCATGGGCACCAAAACTTCTACAGTGGGTGTTGTCGACAAACCCAGGTCAATGACGTCAATGCCAAGACCTACCAGGGTATTCGACACCAAGCTGCTGATCATTTTACCAGATATTCGGGCATCTCTCCCAACAACGACGCGAAGGTCTGTTCGACCAGGGTTCCTTTGTTGCAACCAGGTGCCATAGGCAGAAGCAAACCGCACGGTATCCAGAGGAGTCAGGTTTTCATTGACTGATCCTCCAATTGTGCCTCGGATTCCGGAAATGGATTTTATCAGGGTCATGGACGTGGTATTTTTGTGTTGTACAAATATAATTTTAAAAAAAACAAGACAATAAAAAAACCGCCCATCTTTTGCCAATGCTTAGATGAGCGGTTCTATATGTATGGATCAAACGACTACTTGCCGCTTTCCATCTTTTTCTTCAAGTCAGCCAGATCACTGATGTCACCTAAAGTGGTTTTCTCAGCTGATTCAGCCTTCTTGTTGACAGCTTTGATGTTGCGCTTTTCCTGAGCTCTGAAAACAGCAGAATGCGAGACTACGAGTCTTCTGTATTCCTTGTTGAATTCCAGTACTTTGAACTCAGCAGTTTCACCTTTGGCAAGCTTTGAATGGTCTTCTTTCTCCATATGACGACCCGGCACAAAGGCCTCTACGCCATCAGGGAAAGACACGATTGCGCCCTTGTCATTGACCTCCTTGATCGTTCCAGTGTGAACCGAATCAATCGTGTAGGTCTCTTCATGCTTGTCCCAAGGGTTCTCCGTGGTTTGCTTGTGCCCAAGATTCAACTTGCGACCTTCGACATCAAGCTCCAGAACTTCTACCTCCAGCTTGTCACCAACTTTCACAAAGTCAGAAGGATGCTTGATCTTCTTCGTCCATGATAGATCAGAAATGTAGACCAATCCGTCGATTCCTTCTTCCAATTCAACGAAGACACCAAAGTTTGTGTAGTTTCTTACCGTACCGGTGTGTTTCGAACCAACAGGGTATTTTGTCGTGATGTCTGTCCATGGATCAGGCTGCAATTGCTTGATGCCCAGTGACATTTTTCGCTCTTCTCTATCAAGAGTGAGAATTACGGCTTCAACTTCATCTCCAACTTTCACAAAGTCCTGTGCTGACCTCAGGTGGGTCGACCACGACATCTCTGATACGTGGATCAATCCCTCAACTCCTTCACTTACTTCAACAAACGCTCCGTAATCTGCAATGATTGCAACACGGCCTTTGACTTTGTCTCCAATTTTGAGTTCTTCGTCGAGCGCCTCCCAAGGATGCTTGCTCAACTGCTTCAACCCAAGCTGAATTCTTGTCTTCTCATCGTCAAAGTCGAGGATTACCACATTGAGTTTCTGATCGAGTTCAACGATCTCACTTGGGTGATTGATTCGACTCCAAGACAGGTCAGTGATGTGTACCAGTCCGTCAACGCCTCCAAGGTCAACAAATACCCCGTAAGAGGTGATATTCTTGACAACACCTTCGAGAACCTGACCTTTTTCAAGCTGGCCAATGATTTCTTTCTTCTGCTCAGCAAGGTCGGCTTCGATTAGCGCTTTGTGGGAAACAACAATGTTTTTGAACTCCTGGTTGATCTTTACAACTTTGAACTCCATGTTCTTGTCAACATACTGATCGTAGTCCCTGATAGGCTTGACATCGATCTGAGAACCTGGCAGGAACGCCTCGATTCCAAATACATCGACGATCATACCTCCTTTGGTTCTGCACTTCACATATCCGGTAACGATCTCATGGTTTTCGTGAGCCGCATTGATACGGTCCCAAGCCTTGATCACACGGGCTTTTCTATGCGAAAGAACCAGCTGACCCGTACTGTCTTCCAACTTGTCAACTTTCACCTCAACCGTGTCACCCACTTTCAAATGCGGGTTGTAACGGAATTCATTCAGCGATATAACACCTTCCGACTTCGAGTTGATGTCGATGATGGCTTCGCGGTCAGTGATTCTAACAACTGTCCCGTCAATCACCTGACGCTCCTCTACAAAACCGACTGTATTCTCAAGGGCTTTGTCAAACTCATGGAGTTTTTCTTCTTCAACCGCTTCGATGCCTTCTTCGTATTTCTCCCAATCGAATTCTTTCAAAAACGTTTCGGGATCAACCTGCTCCTCTGCTTCCTCGACGTCAGCAGATTCAACTACTGGCGCTTCGACAACCGGCTCCTCGGCTACTTTCTCTTCTACTATTTTCTCTTCTACCACTTCTTCTTTTTTTGGCTTACTTTCTTTTTTAGGTTCTGCCTCTTCGGCTTTCACCTCTTGTTTTTCTTCTTTGGCAGCAGGCTTTTCTTCTTCTTTCTCCTCTGCGACAACCTCGTAGACAGCTTCAGCACCTAATTCCTTTACCAACAGATAATAGAACAAGGCTCTGTATTTTCTGCGGTTGCTCGACCCCAAAGTCTCAATTGCTTTTTGGATCGCTTCGTCAAGCTTTTCACTGTCTTCTTGACCAAGTTTTTTAATAAGGAAATTCTTTTTGATGGTGTCCAACTCTGCTTTGTTGGATGAAGATACCAGTTCAGCGTCTTCTTTGTAGATGGATGGGCCCAATCCTTTGGCCACAAGTTTGAAAAGATCTGCGTCGATCGCTATTCCGAGCTTCTCTGCTTCGCTCGTGTAGAGATCAATTTTTTCTTGTAATTTAGACATGCGTCTTTTACTTTGTATCCTGTTGTTTTGCAGATTATTAAACGATCAAAGCAACAAGAGGCTTTTAACATTCGATTTTTGCACCTTTCTCAAATCTGCTATCGCTCAAAAGGCGTGCAAATATACGAACTAATAATAGATCGTGCAAACGAAAATTAAAGTAAAGTTTCGATAATGTCTTTTTCTGAGATGCCTTCTGCCTCAGCTTTGTAGTTTCTCACGATTCTGTGATTCAGAATGGCATAGGAAACAGCCTGCACATCTTCAATGTCGGGTGAGAATTTGCCCCTTATGGCCGCATAGGCCTTGGCCGCCAACACAAGGTTCTGAGAAGCTCTTGGCCCGGCCCCCCAGTCGAGATAGTTTTTCACCAGGTCTGGTGATTCCTGTTGACCTGGTCGTGTTTTAGTCGCTAACCGAACTGCGTATTCGACAACATTATCGGCAATCGGTATGCGACGGATCAAATGCTGATAGCTCAGAATTTCCTCTGCCGTAACTACCGCATTAACCTTTGCCTCCTCATCGTTTGTGGTATTCTTCGCGACAAAAACCTCTTCTTCGAAGCTTGGATAACTGAGATAAATCGAGAACATGAAACGGTCCAGCTGTGCTTCCGGCAGCGGGTAGGTTCCTTCCTGCTCAATGGGGTTTTGCGTGGCCAAAACAAAGAAAGGAAGATCCAGCTTGAAATGGTGGCCTGCCACAGTCACCGCTTTTTCCTGCATCGCCTCCAGCAAAGCCGCTTGGGTTTTGGGCGGCGTTCTATTGATCTCATCGGCCAGGATGATATTGGCAAAAATAGGTCCTTTGATAAATTTGAATTTCCTGTTCTCATCCAGGATTTCGCTACCCAGAATGTCAGAGGGCATCAGGTCCGGCGTAAACTGTATTCTTTTGAAGTTGAGGCCCAGGGCCGTTGCCACCGTGTTAACCAACAAGGTCTTGGCCAGGCCGGGAACTCCGATGAGCAGGGAATGTCCTCCGCAGAGTACTGAGAGGAGTACGTGATCAACCGCCTCGTGCTGACCTACAATAACTTTGCCTATCTCTTGCTTCAGCCGCCTGTAATTCTCAACCAGTCCTTGGATCAACTCGACATCTGACATCACCTACAGGTTTTTTTTGCTCCAGTCACTCTTGAACTCACAAGTCATGTAGGTGTCATTGATTTTGACATAGGTATCCTTAATCTTATCTTCTGACCATTTTTCGATGGTTTCCGTCTTCTTTTTCTGAAGTGCAAGGTCCATGATCTTCTCATAATCCTTGCCCAGATCTGCCTCGTGTGCCTCCGTTTTACTCTTGAGCAGAAGGATCTTGAACATTTTGGCACCCTGCCTCGTTTCATCCAAAAAGACCCGGCTGAGCTCTCCCGCCTCAAGGCTGCTTACCTTAGCATACAACTCAGGATCCATGCGGGTCTGCTCAAACTTGGTGTCACCGCTAACAGGATTCATCAGAACCCCTTGGTTTAGTCGTGTATCCTTGTCATCGGAGTACTTCAGCACGGCCTCATCAAAGGTCATTTCCATTTTCAGGATCTTCTCCCTGTAAAGGGTGAGTGAGTCCCTGACT
Source organism: Bacteroidia bacterium (assembly GCA_030430615.1). Taxonomy (GTDB): domain Bacteria; phylum Bacteroidota; class Bacteroidia; order Flavobacteriales; family Flavobacteriaceae; genus Lutimonas. The sequence continues at coordinate 14,616 of JAUIKV010000013.1, read as the reverse complement.
CGCTCTACGGCCTCATCATCGGCTTTGGGCTGCATGAGAATGTGATAAACATCCCGCTGTTTTCCTTTTATTTTTTCCACCATGAGGATATGGTATCCAAAATCCGACTTGAAGGGCTGGGATATCTCACCCTCTTCAAGACTGAAAGCTGCTTCTTTGAATTCCTTGACAAACGGGCTGTTTCTATCTATGGAGTAAAAACCGCTGTTCTGGGTCACCCCGGGATCATCAGAATACAGAATGGCCTTCATTTTGAAACTCGCTCCTTCTTCCACTTCTTTTTTGATCTCCTTGAGCCGGTCGATGGTCCTTTGAATCTCAACCTCAGAGGGCTCTACGTTCAGCACGATCTGAGAAAGTTCGATCTCAGCTCCAATCTCCGGAAGGTTTCCTTCTTCCTTCAAGCTATTGTAGTACCTTTTTACTTCTTCTGGAGTGATGTCGATATCCGAAGTGAGCTCCTGCTGCATCTTTTGAATCAGCAGCCCTTCTTTTTCAACACGATACAGCTCGTCCCTCAGATCCTTCATATTGTCAAATCCATAGAGCTCAAGCATTTTTTCGGGAGAACCAAGCTGTTGAGTGAAATAGTCCGTTTTACGTTGAACCTGTTGTTGGACTTCGCCCTCATTAACAACAATACTGTCAATTACGGCATGATGCGCCAACAACTTTCTGTTCATGATCTGTTCGAGCATCTCACAGTCACTGATCTCAATCTGGCCACCACTCTGCTGGATCAGCTCCTGCTTGAAAGCATCGATCTCAGAGTTGAGCACGATATTGTCTCCCACTACGGTGGCAACGCCATCCACTCTAACCTTTTCCTGTGCATACATGCCCATCCCGATAAAAAGGATCACCAAGGCAGTTCTAATCTTCATTCTTGTACTGTTCAAATTGTTTATTATTTATCGCATCCATGACCAATGTCTTTTCGATCTCATTCATCAGCTCCAGTTTCCTGTTGTGCAGGATCATCTGCCGGATAGTCGGTGTGACATAGCTTTTAGGAGCGACATCATTGCGATGCAACACGTCTTTTATCGCCACCAAATATACTCCTAAACTGTCTTCTTTTTTAATAAATTGGCCCTTTTTTAAACTTTTCTCCTCTTTGAGCAAAGGAAGTCTGGCCTCCGCCTGGGTCTTGCTGACCCACATGCTGTCATTGAGAGACAAGGCAAAAAATTCGAGCTCGCGCTCCTCCAATGCTTCAATGTCTTCGGCCTCTTTGGAATTGAACAGCTTTTCAATTTCCTTCTTGTCGTTGATGTCCAAAGCAAAATGAATCAGCTTCAACTGCAAAAGATCTTCGTTGAGTCGGTACACGTTTTTGTTCTGTTCGTAATACTCGTCGAGATCCTCTTCTGTCACAACCGTATCGAGATCTTGTTGCAGCACAGCCCTCTTATAGCGGTCGATGAGCAATTCCCGGCGATAGTCTTCAACCAGTGTCTCTATCTCGTCATCTTCACTTCTCACATTGATCAGAGCTTTATTATACAGCAATTCCCTGGTTGCCCAGGTGTTTATGTAATTGTTTCTAAACAAGATGCTATCCTGAGGACTCTGATTCTCAGGCATCACGCTTTGGAGCTCGTCTTCCATGAGGTAGCGGTCATTGACTCGCGCCACTGCCCCTTCCACCTGTTCATTTTCGGAACAGGAACACAGCAACAGTGCAACGAAAACCCCAAATAAAATCAATTCGCGCATCACTTCTCCAACTTCGATTTAAGTTCTTTATAGTTTCTCTTGTTGATCTTGACTGCATAGGTCTCTCGGAGATCCTTTACCCATTCCTGCTCAAGATAGTTTTGGTAGTCATTCAATACCTCCCCTCTCGCTTCATTTAGCTCTTTTCGAGTTGCGGGGTATATCCTGTCGACACGCATCAGGGTGTACTGGTTTTCTTCTTCCTCAAAAATCTCAGAAACCCCCAAGCTGAAACGGAATCCCTCGGGCAGCTTGCTGCTTCCCTCTTCAAGTTTTCCCTGGCTGAAAAGCACGTGAATTGTCGCTCCCTCATTAAGAGCCTCCTTGATGGATTCTGGGCTTCTTCCGTTGAGAAGCAGCCTTCTCACTTGCTCGGCTTTCTCCTTCTGAGTGCAGCTTCCAATCAGCACATCAGCTCTTGGACGCCAATTGTATTGATCTCTGTGGGCTTTGAAATAATTCTCCAATTCAACGGAATCCCGCTCTGAACGATCCCAAATCTGTTTCTGCAAAAGCTCAAAAAGAAGGAGCCCCTCTCGGTACTCTTTAAAGGTAGCCGCGAATTCGGGATTGGTATCTTCAAGATGATCTTTATAGTAATCGATGATCTTTTTGTTTTTGAACGTATCAAAGAGCTCTCCCTTGGTTTTGTTTTTTTCGTTTTTGGCAAACTGATAAAAATCATCCGCAGAAAAAGCCCTGTCCTGGACCTGAAGTATCGTGTCTGTCACCCCCTCAAAACGACTCAGTTCCCGGGTCGAGTTCAGTAGTTTCATGTCAATGACCAACGCGTAGTCTTCTCCCACTTTTCCTGCCAGGGACCTTTCGACGTACCCGGCCCGGCTTCCGTTTTTGACCTTGGCCTCGAGTCTTGGTTTGAGTTCTTCATAGGTCGGAACGGGGTATTTCTTGTCGAGCTTTAGAATATGCCATCCAAATTGGGTGCTGAACGGTTTCGAATAATCACCTTCGTTCTCAAGCGAGAAGGCAACTTCCTCGAACTCCCTGATCATCCTGCCGGTTCCAAACTTGGGTAGCTTCCCTCCTTTTCTGGCTGAACTCAAATCGTCAGAGTGCTCCTGTGCAATTTTGGCAAAATCATCTCCCTGCTCCAGGGACAGGTAGATCTCATCAATCTTTTCACGTGATTTTCCAGGCTTAGCCGAATCTTTTTTCACCATGATATGGGAAACCTCGATCTCACCAGGAGAATTTCTCCTGTCCAGGACTTTGACCAAATGATACCCGAACTGGGTTCGAAAAGGCTCGGAGACCTCTCCGACCGGTGTCTCAAAAGCAGCGTTCTCAAACGCATAGACCATGGCAAAGGCATTGAAATATCCGAGATTCCCTCCATTTTGCTGAACAGAAGGGTCTTCCGAATAGGCGCGAGCCACAGTCTCGAAATCCTTGCCTCCCAATATCTCCTTGCGGGCAGCATTTATTCTCTCAAAAGCCGTCAGGCTGTCTTTAGGGGAAGCATCTGGTGCCACTCGAATCAAAATATGACTCGCGTTGACCTCAATTACGGAGCGATCATAAGCTTCTCTGGTCAATTCATCCAGGGCTTCCGGATTTTGCAAATAAGGCTGAACCAACTGCTCACGATACTTGGCAAGATCACTTTGGTAGGTGGAAGATGTGTCGAGATCCTGATCTCGGGCCTGCTTCAATTTTAGCTTGAAATCCAAAAAGAGGTCGAAGTAGTCTTCAAATCCCTTGCCTTCTTCCTCAACCACGATCTCCTTGTTCTTTTCATATACCCTCATGAATTCACTGGTATAGACTTCCTCTCCCTCAATGGTGAACAAGACCTCATCGCCTTCCTGGGCCCAGGTCCAGCAAAAGCACGATAAAAAGACAGAGAAACAAAGAGCTCGGATTCTCATATGAAGCAGTTTCCTCTTTTTCAAACGGACAAAATTATTCTATATTTTCTGATCTTCTTGTTAAAGATATCACAAAGAAATGACACCTTCAACCTTAGAAACCTGCTTGTATTTTTCAATGATTTCTTCGGGAGTGTTCATATTGACCAGGATAGTCAAACTGGTGTATTTCCCATTTTTGGAAGGCTTTGAATCAATCACCGCCCCAAGGTTGTCAAAAATCTCTTCGATTGTCTTGAACTTGCCCTTGTCAGTCGGGATAATGAACTTAAACATGTATTTGGTGGGAAACTCAGTGGTCTCCAAGAGGCTTTGTCTTAATTTATCATAGAACTCCGACTCTTTGCTCATGTCAATAAAATTATGGATGGACACCGGCAAAGGTACAATTATTATTTTCTTATTTTTGGGAATCAATCATTAATCCTTCTCAGCCTTTCATGCACCTAAAAGTAGTAATCACCGGCGGTCCGGGCACTGGCAAATCAACGGTGATAGAGGCATTGCAAAATCAATTCACGTGTATGCCAGAGGTTTCTCGTTCGGTTACCCGGGAGGCCCAAAATCGCGGAATCGATCAGCTGTTTTTACAGGATCCTCTTGTTTTCAGCGAACTTTTGCTGAAAGAAAGGATCAACCAGTATGAGATGGCCGAAAAATTTGCTGATGAAATCATTTTTTTTGACCGGGGCATTCCCGACGTGATGGGCTATCTGGATTACCTCGGTGTAGAGTACCCGGAGCTGTTTCGCATGGAAAGCCACCAGAGGCGCTATGACCGGATACTCATGATGCCACCCTGGAAAAAGATTTACCAGACGGATTCAGAGCGCTATGAGAGTTTTGATCAGTCCTTGCTCATTTTCGAGAAACTCAAAAGAACATACGCCGAGCTTGGGTATCCGTTTGAGATTATACCAGAAGCCTCGGTTGACAACCGGATTGAATTTATTTTGAACGCCATTGAAAGCTAATATCGAAACGGCCCGGGCCTATCTGAATAAGTTCTGGGGATTCCCTCAGTTCAGACCGATGCAGGAGGATATCATCAATGAGCTGCTCAATGGCGGCGATGTTCTGGCAGTGCTTCCCACCGGTTCAGGAAAATCCCTGTGCTATCAGGTCCCGGCTGTAATGTCTGATGGCGTATGCCTGGTAGTGAGCCCTCTTGTCGCTTTGATGGAAGACCAGGTGAAAGGATTGGAGAAAAGAGGAATTCGCGCTCTGCACCTGGGAGGGGGAATGAGCAGGAATGAGACAATCACGGCTTTCGACAACCTCCTTTTCGGGAATTACAAACTTGTCTACGCGTCTCCTGAGAAACTTCAATCCGAATTGGTTCAGGAAAAACTGAGGCAGTTGCCCTTGAGCCTGATTGCGATTGATGAAGCACATTGCATCTCACAGTGGGGACATGATTTCAGGCCCTCGTACCTGAAACTTTCATTCTTGCATGAAATGTTTCCCGAGATCCCGAGAATTGCCCTGACTGCCACCGCGACTGAACGAGTCGAAAAAGACGTCCTGGTTCAGCTTGGACTGCAAAATGCCAGCACCTTCAGAAGCTCCCTATTCAGGAACAACCTAAGTATTGGCCTGGTCAGAACCCAGAACTATTTGGGAAAGGTCTTGCAAATTCTGAGAGAGAAGACAGAACCGGCTATAGTTTATGTCGGAACCCGCAAAGACACGATCGTCTATGCCCAACATTTGCAGCAAAGCGGGATTCCCGCCGGCACCTACCATGGCGGACTCGATTCAAAGGAAAGAGCCCAGGCACTTGAGAGCTGGCTCAATGAATCTACAAAGGTCATGGTAGCAACGAACGCTTTCGGAATGGGGATTGACAAAGCCAACGTGCGTTGCGTGATCCATTGCCATGTACCGATGAGCATTGAGTCGTATATCCAGGAGATTGGGCGCGCCGGACGCGATGAAAAACCGGCTTTTGCCTATTTGCTTTTTCATGAGCAGGGTATGCTGGAAACGAATGAATTAGTGAAAAAATCGTTGGCCGATCCGGTTTTTTGCAAGCGCGTCTACAAGCATCTCAACGACTATTTTCATATCGCCAAACGTGAGTTCAGAGATTCGGCGCTTACCTTCGACCTATTTGACTTTTGCAAGACCTATGAGCTTCCGCTGCGTCAAACCCTTTCAGCACTGGGTCATTTGGAAAGGGATGATATTCTGCTCTTTGAAGTGAGCCCGAAGCGAACCTCACGCGTGAAAATCATTGAAGATTCCAACGCATTGCTTCAGAGGACATCAGAAAAGAGTCTGTCAGGCAATATTCTGCAGGTTCTGCTAAGAAACTATGGAGGCATCCACGAGCAAATGGTCAGCATACAAGAATCATTCATCGCTGCCAAAACAGGAGTGTCTCGCTCAGAGATCATCCAAGAACTGGAAATTTTAAAGAAGAACAATGTCCTGATGTACGACAAATCCGCAGGGCTCTCCGAACTTAGATTCCTCGTTCCACGTGAAGATGACTTTGTGCATCGGTCTACCGCCAAAAGCATCGAGGCGAGAAACAAGACCAAATTGACTCAGCTCAAATCGATTCGAAACTACCTTGAAAATGACCGAATTTGCAGGAATCGCCAGCTCATCGCTTACTTTGGCGAAGACGACCGTGAAGATTGCGGGCAGTGTGACGTTTGCAGAAAGAAAAGAATTGCCACCAATTGGCCCGGGTATGATATGGCGGCAGAACGCATCAAAAATCTGCTGCGCTTTTCCAGGCAACTCGACTTTGCTGAGATCAGGAAGCAACTGGAATTGGATGGTGAACGTCTTTCAAAAACTCTTGAAATGATGGTGGAAAAGAAGTGGATAAGGTTAAATTTGCAGAACAAATTTGAACTGAACGAATGAAGGAAAATATGAGAATCGTGTTCATGGGAACACCTGATTTTGCAGTTGCCTCCCTAAGGGCCCTTGTCGAAAAGAACCACAATATAGTTGGGGTGATCACGGCTCCCGACAAACCGGCGGGAAGAGGGCGGAAAATCAGAACCTCATCCGTCAAGCAATATGCCCTGGAACAAGGCCTGACCCTGTTGCAACCTACTAATTTGAAGGATCCCTCTTTTCTTGACCAACTCGAGTCTCTTGAGGCCGACCTCCAAATTGTGGTCGCATTCAGGATGTTGCCCGAGGCTGTCTGGAAAATGCCATCCTTAGGCACCTTTAATCTTCACGCTTCTCTGTTGCCGGAATACCGAGGAGCTGCGCCGATCAACTGGGCTATTATAAATGGTGAGACACGCACGGGCGTGACGACTTTCTTCATCAATGAGGAGATTGACACAGGAGCGATCATACGGCAGAAGGAGGTTGAGATTTCCCAAAATGAAACTGCCGGGGAACTTCACGACAAACTGATGGAGCTGGGAAGCATCCTCGTACTAGAGACTGTAGAGCTCATTGCTGAAGGATCGGTCGAACCATTGGAACAAAAAAATGCCAGGTTCAAACCGGCTCCCAAGCTCAACAAGGAGAATTGCCGCATCGATTGGACCCAACCCCTGGAATCTGTCCACAATCAAATACGAGGCCTCAGTCCTTATCCGGCTGCCTGGACCCTGCTTTCAACAAAAAAGGGAAAAACGGAATGCAAGATACTCCAAGCGAGCATGCTCAGGGAAGAACACGATCAGGAACCAGGGAAAATAACAACCTCCAGGAAGGAGATTCGGGTTGCTGTCCAAAAAGGCTTCATAAAGGTGGAAAGACTTCAACTTTCCGGAAAGCGGAAAATGGATGCAGTCAGCTTCTTGAATGGATTCGAGTTTTCGAGCGAGGACAGGTTTATGTAAAACGGCCAAACCCTAGCTAGTAAGGGGGGTTGAGCTGATTTTAGCGATGTTTATCAACAAATTGGAGTTAATTATTAACAATATTGGGCATTTTGAGGGGCAAAACTTGCGCGAACCCTTATAAAATCTATATTTGTTCTGCTATTGAAAGGCAAAAAAATGAATATTTAACCAATTTTAAATTTTTAGATTATGAACAAATCAGATTTAATTGAAGCAATGGCTACTAACGCAGGAGTTTCTAAAGCTGCTGCTGGAAAAGCACTAGACGCAATGATGAAAAGCATCACAGGAGAATTAATGACAGGTGGAAGAGTGTCATTGGTAGGCTTCGGTTCTTTCTCAGTATCTCAAAGAGCTGCCAGAGACGGTAGAAATCCTCAAACTGGGGCTACTATAAAAATACCTGCCAGAAAGGTGATTAAATTCAAAGCCGGATCAGAATTGAAAGAAGCGGTTAACTAGTCAAAACCCTTCAAAAATTAAAGAAAACCCTCTTTTTTAAGAGGGTTTTTTTATTTGTTTATTTTTTGTACATTTAATTCCAACCAATTTAATATGACAACGTTAAAGCCTGCAAAAGGAAAACTGCTGATCGCTGAGCCCTCGATATTGAGCGACAGTTCATTCAACCGATCGGTGGTTTACCTGACCGAGCACAATGACAAAGGTTCGGTGGGCTTTATCATGAATAAACCATCTCCTTATACAATCGGGGATCTGATCCCAGAAATCGAATCTGACCTTAAAGTCTTTTATGGAGGTCCCGTTTCTGAAGACAATTTGTATTTCGTTCACAAGGTGCCGGAACTGATTCCGGACAGCATTGAAATCGGAAATGGCATTTATTGGGGTGGAGATTTCGAAACGATCCAGCACCTGTTGAAGGAAGATACCTTATCTCACAGCGAAATTCGATTTTTCCTGGGGTATTCGGGCTGGAGTGAGCAACAGCTGGAAGAGGAGCTATCTACTACCTCATGGCTAATCATCGAAAACAAATTCAAGAATCTGTTTCGAATAAGCCATCTGACATTTTGGAAAAATGAGCTCATGAAGTTTGGAGGAATCTACAAGCTTTGGGCGAATGCACCCAAAGACCCGAGCCTGAACTAAAGACCAAAAAGTTTGAGTCTCAAGTTACGAGCTACCGAGTCCTGAAATTTTTTCTTGCGATACCTGTTTACCGTTTGCACCCCTGCAATTGAATTTGTCAGAAATACTTCGTCGACCTTGAGGAGTTCGAAAGGAGAGACTGCTGTTTCCTCTACTACTCTACCCTCTTTGCTTTTTAAATGTTCAATCACCTTTTTTCGAATGATGCCATTTATGCATCCACTGTCCAGGGAGGGTGTGATTATCTGATCGCCTTTGATCAGGAACAAATTGGCATCTGTAGCTCCTACAAGCTCCTTGCGCTCATTGATGAGAATGGCATTCTGATATTCATTTTCCTGTGCAAAAATTGATCCCAGAACGTTGACCAGCCGATTGTTGGTCTTCACTGTTGACAACAAACCAGAGGATACGTGATAATCCTTGAACAACTCTATCTCGTAGGGCGAATCAGGAACCTGTGGGAGTTTGCCAGTCTCAATCCGGTATTCCGACAGATTGGACTCCGGAAAGTAAAAGCCTCCGCCTGCTCTGAAAACACTCACTCTCAGTCGAGCCGAATCATCTATACCATTGGCTTCCAGGGTTTTCAACAACTCTTTCTCATAACCTTCCAGGGTAAAATGCATCGGTATCTTCATACGCAGCATTCTCATGGAAGACATAAGCCTGAAGTAGTGATCTTCGAGAAAAGCCACTTTCCCGCCCTCAAACTTCAACACGTCAAAAAGAGAATCTCCATAAGTGAATCCGCGGTTTTGCATCCGGCTCATTTCACCACCTGTTTTCTCCAGGGATCCATTTTGGTTGATATAGGTCATCCGGTGTTTCTTTTAAAAATGCAAAAATAAAAAAAGCCTTGCGAACAAGGCTTTACTATATTTTAAAGAATGTCAGTTTTAAAAACTAAGGCATCTATCCTCCGATAACATGCTTGAGCTCCGCAATCTGGTTTTCCCAGAACATCTTAGATTCCTCGACCTCATCCTCATCGGCAAAGTCGACGACAAGCAGCGATACGTCTTTGGTAAGGTCATCAACTTCAATGCGAAATTCGAAATACGTGTCTTCGTCCTCATCTTCCTCCCATTTAAACCTGACAAACACATCAGACTTGTAGGCAATTCGCTCTGCAACCTCTTCGGTATCGTCCCAAATAAAGGTATAATTCTTACCTCTGGAATTCACATTGTCGGCAAACCACTCCCCAAGCGAATCCGGTGTGGAGAGGTATTGAAACAGGAAATTCGGAGAGGCGTGAATAGGAAATTCCAAATCAATTCTTACTTTCTCTGGCATTCTGATTTTTTTAGACGAAGGCAATATAGAGATTTAATAATAGGAAAAAAAATATTTTTATTCAAATATTTGGACGCGTTTACTTGTTGAAAATAAATTTGTTTTTATATTTGCAAACCCTAATTTGAGTGGCTGATTTTAAAGGCTTTTCAAAAGATCACGGCGAGGTAGCTCAGATGGTTAGAGCGTCGGATTCATAACCCGGAGGTCGGCAGTTCGATTCTGCTCCTCGCTACACCAAAAACAAACCCTGACAAGCACATGTTGGGGTTTTTTCATTCACAATCTTTTGTACATCTTGTAGTGTGGTCCGATTTCGGGAAGTTCGAAAACAGGGCCGTAAATTGCATACCCCATTTTCAGATAAAAATCCAGTGCAACTACACGGGCATTGCACCATATGAATTCCACTCCCGCGGTCTTCAGCCTGTTTTCTGCCTCTTCCAACAACCTTTTGCCCAATCCCTTGCGCTGGTGGCAGGAAGCCGTCGCCATACCCCGGATCTGATACTGGGCCTCGTCTTTGAAAGCGGGAATAGAAGCCTTCATCAGACTGACAATACCCGCTAATTCCCCTTCAAAGAAAATTCCAAGATGCACGGTGTCGGGTTCTTCGTCGCCCACCATCTTGTGGCTCAGCGACACATTTTTTCTCAACTCCTCCTTTCGGATGGGATAGGTATCTTTCGCCTCAATGGCACGAATCTCGATCATTGCTTTTTGCTTCCTGCGTACATCTCGTATTTGACAAATCGGCACTCAAGTTTTCCATTGAAGACCTTGATCTTTCGCGAGGATCTGAGTCCGATGCTTTTGATCCCATTTTCATAATCAGAGCTAATGATCCACGCCGTGGTTTGTGAATAGTTGTTTTTCAGTGCATCGCCAATGTTTCGATAGAAATCTTCCACATCTATATTGAGCCTTTCCCCGTAGGGCGGGTTGAAAAGCAACAGGGCATCTCCTTCAACCGGCTTGGGCTCGTGGAAGAAATTCTTGCGTTCCACCCGAATGAACTCTTCCAGTGAAGCGTTCCGAATGTTCTCCGTCGATTTGCGAATCGCTGAGGGAGCCTTGTCAAATCCAATGATTTGGTGACTCGCATTGCGCACCCTTTTCAGCATCGAGCTATGGATCAGCTCAAACAGATCCGAGTCAAAATCCTTCCATTTCTCAAACCCGAATTCTGCCCGGTGGATGCCCGCCGGAATATTACAGGCGATCATGGCCGCCTCGATGAGAATGGTGCCGCTTCCACACATAGGGTCAATAAAATCAACTGATCCGGAGTATCCAGACATCAGGATCAGGCCTGCAGCCAACACTTCGTTGATAGGCGCTATATTGGTCTCCGACCTGTAGCCTCGTTTGTGCAGGGACTCCCCTGAGCTGTCAAGCGAAACTATGCATTTCTGGTTGTGAATGTGCACATGGAACAGCACATCAGGGTGCCTGACATCCACGTTGGGTCTTTTGTGCTCTTTCTTTCTGAAATAATCGACAATGGCATCTTTGGTCCTGAGTGCCACATAGTGAGAATGCTTGAAGGTCTCTCCAAATACCGTTGCATTCACCGCCAAGGTGCCACTTGCATCGAGATAACGGCCCCAGTCGTGGCGCAACAACTCGCGATAAAGATCCTCGTCCGAAGAAACGTCAACCTCTAGCACCGGCACAAGGATTCGCAGTGCGGTTCGAAGTGAGAGATTGGCCTTGTACATGAAGCCTTTGTCCCCCCTGAAACGAACACTTCGCACACCTTCTTTGACATTTTGTGCCCCGAGGTCCCTCAATTCTTTCGCCAGCACTGCCTCGAAACCGTAGAGACACTTGGCCAGCATGTCAAAATTTTCGTCCATGCAGCAAAAATAGCGCAAAGCCTGAACCTGTTCCCATATTTTCATATTTTTGTTTGATTTTTGTCCTATGAAGAATAAAACCGAATGGTTCCAAGACTGGTTCAATACAACGTATTACCACCTTCTGTACGACTATAGAAACGAAGAAGAGGCGGAGCACTTCATGTCAAACCTCCTTAAATTTCTCAATCTTACACCTTCTGACACGATTTTGGACTTGCCGTGTGGACGCGGAAGACACTCCTTGTTTTTGAGCGCACAAGGGCATCACGTGATCGGAGCAGACATCTCCGAGAACAGCATCAGTCATGCACGCCATTTTGAGAATCAGAATCTTCGGTTTATGATTCACGACATGAGAGACCCCCTGAAGGAACGTTACAATGCCATTTTCAACTTGTTCACAAGTTTCGGTTATTTTGAACATGAAGAAACAAACGCCAGGGTGTTAAAAAATTTCAAACTGGGACTCGTCGAAAACGGTCATCTGGTGATTGACTTTCTCAACCTCTCCAAGGTCAGGGCGGAGCTCATCCCGCATCAGGAACTGGTAAAAAAAGGGGTTAAATACATAATTGAGAAGAAGATAACTAATAGATTTATTATCAAGGATATAAAGGTTTTAGATGGTGATAACCAGTATGCATTTCAAGAAAAAGTGCAGGCACTTGACCTTGAAAAGTTCGAACGATATTCCAGGGAAGCGGGACTCCGAATCGTCAAAATCTTTGGTGATTATTCGTTGAATGATTTTTCCGAGGAAAGCTCAGACAGACTTATTTTGATAATGCAATGACATATCTGGCGCTTATACTTCCTGTGTTGCTCGGCTACCTTATGGTAAAGCTGACCCCTCCCTCTGCGAAAGCTCTGCAGCTTTTTCTTTCTTTCAGCGGAGCTTATTTGCTTTCAATGACTGTGCTGCACCTGATGCCGGAGGTTTTTATTGATGGGGACCCTGAGATAGGGCTATTCATTCTTTTGGGAATTGCAGTGCAAACCGGTCTGGAGCACTTGTCAAAAGGAGCTGAACACGGACATCTTCACTCCCACGACTTTCAGAAAACCATACCCTGGCTGTTGCTCATGAGTTTGGGCGTCCATGCATTTCTGGAAGGAATGCCCCTGGGCATCGAACAAAACAGTCAGTTGCTTGCCGCCATTATCATACATAAGCTGCCCATCGCTTTTATCCTGGCCACTTTTCTGATTCGCTCATCTCTTCCCCAGACTTACATTGTGCTGATCATGGTAGTATTTGCTTTGATGAGCCCTCTGGGAAGTTGGGTCACACTGAGTTGGGAACAGATTCAAACGCACAGCAACGAGATCACGGCTGTAGTGATCGGCGTTTTTCTTCACATATCAAATGCGATTTTGTTCGAAAGCTCTGAAAATCACAAATTCAACCTTCAGAAGTTCATTGCAGTCCTTATCGGATTCAGCATTGCCCTGCTGAGTCTCTAATCCTAGTAGACCTCGGGAACAAAGGTTTGGTTTGTGAAAGGCGTGCGAATATAGGCTTTGTCTTCCCTTCGGGGAGGTAAAGTGATCTTCTCCCTCTTCACTTCCTCGTAAGGTATTGAGCTCAACAAGTGGTGTATGCAGTTGAGTCGTGCCCTTTTTTTATTGTCGGCAGGAACAACATACCAAGGCGACTGCTTGGTGTCGGTGTATTTGAACATTTCATCCTTGGCGCGACTGTATTCGATCCAAAGCTCCCGTGACTTGAGGTCCATCGGGCTGAGCTTCCATGTTTTTGTGGGGTCATCTATGCGTCCCTGAAAACGCTTCTCCTGCTCCTCATCCGAAACCGAGAACCAGTATTTGAGCAGAATAATCCCAGAACGGATGATCATGCGCTCGAATTCCGGACAAGATCTCATGAACTCGTTGTATTCTTCCGGCGTACAGAAACCCATAACATTCTCCACCCCTGCCCTGTTGTACCAGCTGCGATCAAAGAGGATCATTTCTCCCGCGCTCGGCAGGTGGGGTACGTAGCGTTGGAAATACCACTGGCTTTTTTCCCGGCTAGAGGGGGTGCCAAGGGCGACAATCTTGCAAATCCTTGGGTTCATGCTTTGAGAGATCCGTTTGATCACGCCTCCCTTTCCGGCAGCATCCCTGCCTTCGAAAATCACCACTACTTTTAACCCCTTGTGCTTGATCCATTCCTGGAGTTTCACCAATTCGACCTGTAACCTTGCCAATTCCTTTTCGTAGAAAGCAGTGCTGATCTTCTTGGTGTCTCTCCTCTCTGGTTCCACACTCCTGGATAAATTGTCCATGTACTTAGTTTTAAGATTTTAGATTCTTCGATTTGAGATAGTAGCTTTTTTCGATCATTTCGATCAATTCGCCACTTCACTGATGAATTTGATGCGCATCAGCCTCAGCTCGTGCTCGTCATAGTCTCCGTCAAACTCATCCAGTGCAATTTGGATCTTGTCATTTTCAGCCTCCATGAAATACTCCATGATCTCCTCTTGTTGATCTTCGTCCAACAACTCATCGATGCAATGCTGAATATTGATCTTAGTTCCGGAATAGACGATCTGCTCCATGGCCTTTACCAATTCATCCATCTCAAGACCTTTTGAATTGGCTATGTCCTCAAGCGGGATTTTTTTGTCTGTGTTTTGGATGATGTAGAGTTTAAGGCCGGAATTCACACCTGTTCCTTTGACAATCAGATCATCCGGACGCGTGATGTCATTCTCCTCCACATAACGTGCAATGAGCTCAACAAATTCCTTCCCGAATTTTTTGGCCTTGCCGTCACCAACCCCGTGGACGTTGGACATTTCCTCCAAACTTGTGGGATACTTCAAGGTCATATCCTCGAGGGACGGGTCCTGGAACACGACAAATGGAGGTACGCCATTCTTCTTCGCTACTGATTTCCTG
>JAUIKV010000254.1 GCA_030430615.1 Bacteroidia bacterium | reverse complement strand
AGCTAACCCGCATGGATCATATCGGAAGTGCGCACACCACCTTCATTATTCATGAGGTGAAGAACAGTCACATCGTTCCCGTGCAGGAGGAGATTTAAAATGAAAGGCGCCCTGGATTCCAGGGCGTCTTGAATTGTATTCCAATTTACTTGGTAGGATTCTTTTTGAAAGCCTCAAACTTGCTCTCAGCCTTTTCCCGTGGCCAGCTGTTGTTCTCCAGATTGACATCTGCCGTCAGTTTATTCGGGTCGATGACAATCGAAGCAATCGGTTTTTCAGAGGCGAAGACTTTCTTGATCTCTTTGTCGTTGAAGCGCCAGATCTCAGCAGGATAATACTTGCTTTCTTTGGTCCCGTCCTCGTAGGTAATCTCAGCCAATATTGGCATAACCAGACCTCCTGGTTTCTCAAAAACGATCTCGTAAAAGTATTTCGTATCCCTTAGGGACTCTCGCTCTTTCTCAGAAAAATTATCTGCCAGGTATTCGTTGAGCAGGGTGATGTCCTTGAGAGAGACCTCTGCAGGGACCAGATCCGCGGACTCGATCTTCTGAAGGTATAGATTGCCTGCATAGTCCTCCATGTTCAAGTTGTAACGACTTACCAATTCCTTCATTTTTTCGGAAGGTTGATCCGTGACGCGATACTGGTTTATTCCCTTGATTCCTATATCATTGTAATCTGTGGTGAAAAACCATCCTCTCCAGAACCAGTCCAAATCGGTTCCAGATGCATCCTCCATGGTGCGGAAGAAATCAGCAGGCGTAGGATGCTTGAATCTCCATCTTTGAGCATAGGTCTTAAAGGCTTTGTCGAATAATTCATGCCCTAAAATGACCTCTCGCAGCATGTATAGACCGGCTGCAGGCTTGGAATAGGCGTTCGGGCCACTTTGATACACGTTGTCGTGCTGGGTCATTATGGGTGTGATTCGGCTCTGGTCGCCTCCCATGTAGTCTACCACTTTATCGGGGAAACTCCTCGACGGGAATCCCGGCTCAAAATCCTGCTCGGCCAGCAACTGTGCAAAACTGTTCAATCCTTCATCCATCCAGCCCCACTGTCTCTCGTCTGAATTCACGATCATCGGAAACCAGTTGTGACCTACCTCGTGTATGATAACACCGATCATTCCTGTTCGGGTTCTTTCCGAATAAGTTCCGTCAGGTTTCGGTCGACCAAAGTTGAAGCAAATCATGGGATACTCCATGCCAATTTGTTTGGCGTGAACCGAAATTGCCTTGTGGTAAGGGTAGTCGAACATCTGCCTGGAATAGGATTCCAGCGTGCTTGCGACAACACGGGTCGAGTACTCTTCCCATAGTGGGTTCCCCTCCTTTGGGTAAAGAGAAATCGCCATGACCGTGCTGTCACCGATCTTGACAGCCTGCCCGTCCAGAATGTATTTCCGGGAGGTGGCAAAGGCAAAGTCACGTACATTTTCAGCTTTCAATCTCCAGGTTTTGGTCTTGTTGGAGGCTTTTTTCTCGCTCTCAATGGCCTCTTCCTGGGTCACGATAACCACGGGTTTGTCATAAGAGGTAAGCGCTTCCTGATAGCGTTTCCACTGCTTTTTAGTGAGCATCTCTTTTCGATTGAGGACGCGCCCCGTACCGTCAAGCACATGATCTGCCGGGGTGGTGATGTTCACTTCGTAGTCGCCGAAGACCAAGGCGAATTCTCCACGACCCAGAAATTGCAGGTTTTGCCAACCCTCAACGTCATTGTACACCGCCATTCTCGGGAAGAACTGTGCGATGATGTAAGTATTGTTTCCGTCTTTTTCGAAATGCTCAAACCCAGAACGGGCACGATCAATCACATGATTCGGGATATTGTACCACCATTTGATGCTGAAGGAGATCTTTTCTCCGGATTTCAACACTTCAGGCAGATCGATTCGCATCATGGTGCCATTGATCGTGTGTTTAAGGTCATCCCCGCTCAGATCCCTTACATAGTCAATCTTGAATCCGCCATCAAACGGCTTGCCGAGGAATTCCTCAGTAAACTTCTTGGGATTGTAATAGGTAGACGGACCACCTGCTTTGACATCATTTGTTTTGGCATCAGCGGCGCGAATGTTCTGGTCGAGCTGAACCCAAAGGTAGTCCAGGGCATCCGGAGAATTGTTGTAATAGGTTATCGTTTCCTCACCGTAGATTCTTTGGTTCTCATCGTCGAGAACGATGTCCATTTTATAGTCAGCTTTCTGCTGATAGTACTCATGGCCCGGTGCTCCCGAGGCCGTTCTGTATCCGTTCGGTGTTGCAAGCTCCTGCTTCAATTGCCTGAATTTGCTGAGATTGTAGTGTCCTTGCTGTTGTTCTACAGCGCCGTTCGTTTCATTTTGGGCATTTCCGATTAAGGCAATCGACAAAGCGACGATCCAAAGGGTAATATTTTTCATAAAGTTCTGATGCAATTTTAATCGGCCGAATTTATTTACTTTTTTTCCGAATCAGCGAATTGAGGATATTTTTAACATTTCTTTATCATTAGCCTTGATCAGGATGAAGGTTTTCTTAATTTCTCCAATGTTCAGTTTGATGTAATTCTGCTGCTCCTCGTACACTTCCATCAGCATGCTGTTCTGAACTTCAATGATTTCAATGTTTTCAACTTTTTCCAATTCAAGGAAAAAGAAGACCTGGTCATCTTCGTACTGTTTTCCCAGGTAGTTTGGAGATTGCTCGGTACCGTTTATCCACAACTTGAATTTGCTGTCCAGGTACCTCTCAATATAAGCATTGGCATTCTTCAATTCCTCTTCTGTGGCAAGAGCCAGATTCTTGTCAAATCGCTTTCCAACTGCCTTTTCGAGGTCATCGATGAAGAAGCGCATCGTGATCTGCAGGGCTTTTTCACCCTCGTTGTACTCGATCTGCGTGAGGCTGATATAATGTTTGTGCAGACTGAAGGAAGACAGGGTCATACCGGTAAGAACGAGAATGGCGACAAGGATTCGAATCTTCATTAATTGCTTATTTTTGTTGTGCTTTGGCACGTTTAAAAGATTTTGCAAAGGTACGAATCAAAGTGAATTGAAAAAAGTTTGGCATGATACCTTATGAGGACATAATCGAACACTATCGCAGAGACCCCGTATTATATGGAGCCATCTCTGAACTCGATCTTGTGATAAAACCAGAACTCGACATAGACATCTATGTTTCCCTTTTGAATTCTATTGTTTCGCAGCAGCTTTCGATCAAGGTGGTTCGGATCATCTGGAGACGCTTTACCGACATGTTTCCCGGCGGTTACCCTGATGCAAACCAATTGCTTCTGACCGACCACGGTCTGTTGAGAAGGGTAGGGCTTTCAAACAGCAAAGCGAATTATCTGAAAAATGTCGCGGAGTTCAAATTGAAGAATGACATGAGCTTTGAGTACCTGCAGTCGATGTCCGATGAGGAGGTGATCCGTTACCTGACCCAGATCAAAGGTGTCGGGAAATGGACGGTTCAGATGATCCTGATGTTTCCCATGGATCGCCCGAATGTTTTTCCAATTGATGACCTTGGAATTCGAAATGTGATGAGAGACCTGTACGGTTTGCAGATGGAACAAAAGGAGCTGCGTCGAAAATTGCTGGAAATCGCCGATAACTGGCATCCCTACAAGTCATTGGCCAGCAAGTATATCTGGGAGATCGGGGGCATCTGAGACTATTCCGGGAAGTCCTCCGCATTCCATTTTAAGAACTCCTCTTTATTTTTCAGTAAAATATCGATTACCTC
>JAUIKV010000253.1 GCA_030430615.1 Bacteroidia bacterium | reverse complement strand
AGTCCGTTTCCATACCTGCGCCAGGAGGAGCTATTAAAATGAAGATTCCCAAAGGATCCCCTTCAGGAAAGAAACTTCGAGTAAAAGGAAAAGGCATTCCGTCCAAAAGCCCGGGAGATCTTTACGTTGTGATAAAGATCGTGCTTCCGCCGGCGAGTGATGAAAAATCCACAAAACTCTACGAGGAGATGAAGTCATTGAACTTCGACCCTCGTGCCAATTTCAAAATCTAAGATCATGAAAAGAAACATCGTCAAAATCTATGAAGGCATCCTCATTGAAGAAGACAAGCCTTTGAATATGAATCAGCTCAGCGAGCGATGCATGATCTCGGAAATTGAGATTGAGGAACTGGTTTATGAGGGAGTCATTGAACCTCTTCAAATGCAGGAGGAAACCTGGATATTTTCCAGAGAAACCTTGTGGCGCTTGAAGAAAGTGCAGCGATTGAGACGCGATCTGGACCTCAATATTCCAGGAGCGGCCCTAACCATGCAATTGCTGGATCGCATCGCCGAGCTTGAAAACATGATTAGGCGGAGTACTGATTAAGATTAGGCGCAGCACTGATTAAAGCAGGGCGACAATGGTGAACCCTATGTATGTTCCCAAGGCGTTACCCAGGGAACCTACGAGTATGGCGGGCAGAATCAGTTCGTTTCGGTGAAAGGTCTCGGCAAGGGCCATGGCGGTTGTTCCGCCTCCGACGTTTGCCTGACTGGCGATGGCAATCATTTCCCAGTCTCTGAAAAACAAGCTGCCCAGTCCGATGATCAGTACCCCGTGAATCAAAACACTTATAGATGCAAAGAGGAGCAAGGTTGTCCCGATTGATTTGAGTTCAACGACTGACGAGATCTCGCAATAAGCTCCGATTACAGCCAGGAAGATGTAAACCAGGTAGAGACCCATAAAATGTCCTCCCTTCAGCTGATTTATAAATCGCACCTGTGCCAAAATCACGCCGAAGGTAGAAAGCACTAAAATTGAAGGAACCTGTGGGAAGAACTCATTGAATTTATCAGAGATGAAAAATGCCAGAATCCCTATGAAGGTTAGCCAGATCAACGAATGAAAGTCAATATGCTCTTCTTCTGCAATTGGCGCTTCCAGGGTGTTTTGAGAGACTTTCCGTCCTTTCCAGACTTTTTGCATCACAGTGGGTATGGCAAGGGTAACCACGATCCATAAGGTAGTAACGACATTGTCCACCGCTATGGTTCCGGCGTAGAGCACTCCTTTCTCCTGCATTTTGTAGTGAAGGGCAACCGCGTTGAAATTAGCACTGCCGCCTGTATATGTTCCTGCCAGCATTCCTGCAATTACACGGGCGTCTTCTCCCAATGAATCCTGAGGCGACATCAAATACCACGCGGCCATTACCCCCGCTGCTGTTGCCAAAGAGCCCAGGACAAAAATGATGATCATAGGGGCACCTGCTTTTTTTATGCTGTTCAAGTTTACCCCAAGAAGCAAATAAAAAATGGAAAGCGGAGCGAGGTAGGTAAAGATGCCGTCGTAAAGCGGAATGCTGTCGGATGCTGATGGAATGAGGCCAAAATTGGCTACAACTGCTGTGAAAACTATCACCAGCAGAGCCGCTCCAAACTTGCTCCCCAATTTTGATTTGCCCGCATAGACCGCAAGGATCACCATCAGGCATAAAACGGCCAGTACATAAATTGGGTTGTTCAGATAACTCATATCGGATCAGTCGTATCGGGATGATTCTTCAAGGATCTCATTAATGAGCTCACTGAGTTCATTCAAGGAAAGGAGAAAGTCATTCAGGCGATACATGTTATCGTCGATGAGGTTTTCAAATTCAAGTTCTTTTAGAATCACAGTTTTGTCTGAACTAAGCCTGGAGCCTTCCTTCCAGGCCAATGGCCCGTATTGGTCCATGTCTTTTAACGGATACTTTTTGGTCAGATAGGGGAGGATTTCATATTCCACCTTTTGGTCAACCCCCGCAAAATTTTCGTTTGAATTATCAAGGGCACTTGACCATTGATACAACATGGATTTTAGTCTGTCATTTTTAAGGTATTGCATTTTCCCAGACTGGATGAGCTCATTCAGGGAGTGTTGAGATGGAAAAAAGTTTTGGTGCTCAAAGCAATAAAAAAGCATTTGGTCGAAATTGAACTCAGAGACCTGCTCATGATTCCCGCCTGTTTGATCCCGAGCGATAAGTTCCATGATCTTTTTCATGCTATAAAACGCCTTTTGGTTGTCGGAGATGCAGCTGTCCAGCAAGACTCGGTTCTTCTCGAACTCCTGGTGCAGATTGGAAAGAATGCGCTTCTCTTCAATTTTTGCAAGACGAGCCTCGTTCCAGTCGTTGATTTGCAAGGCGATCAGTATTCCTATCACAACCAGAACGATCTCGCCTAAAGCATAACGGCTGTATTTTAGAAATTGGTTGTCATCTGCCATTTTATGGCGTTTTTTGCGAAAGAAGTTGATCACTTGAATTAAAGTTGGCAGCTCAAGATAACAAAAAAAGAATTTCCATATTTTTGATAAATGGAACAACTTACCCTCACGACCCCTGCCTTACTTTTTTCAGCCATCTCCCTGATCATGCTGGCCTATACCAATCGTTTTCTGGCCTATGCTTCCGTGGTGCGGAATCTCAAGGATCAGTTTTTGAAGGAAAAAGATGAGGCCTTGATGCGACAGATACAAAACCTCCGAAAAAGGCTCTATCTGACACGCTCTATGCAAATATTTGGCATAACCAGCCTGTTGCTTTGCGTGCTGACCATGTTTCTGATTTACGTTCAACAACACATCATAGCGGTATGGGTCTTTGGATTGGCACTTTTACTGCTTATCCTGTCACTGGCACTTCTGATACGAGAAATTCAGATTTCGGTAGAAGCCCTGGAGCATCACCTGGGGGATATTGAATCGGGGCGGGGCAAGAAGAAAGCTTAGATAAAACTGCATGAAAAAACCCGAATCATATGATTCGGGTTTTTCGCTTTTAAATAAGCTCCGTCTCCTATTTGAACATTTTCTTGTAATATTCATCCGCCATTCTCGCGCTCGTGAATTCCGGGATGACGTCGTCCATGCCCTTGAAAACGATTTCCTGCCATTTTTCAGGCTTGTCGTAATAGGCAGGTATGACTTCTTTCT
The DNA here is from genome assembly GCA_030430615.1 of Bacteroidia bacterium. Lineage (GTDB taxonomy): Bacteria > Bacteroidota > Bacteroidia > Flavobacteriales > Flavobacteriaceae > Lutimonas. Next base: position 629 of record JAUIKV010000253.1, on the reverse strand, counting down.
CCAGCATTTCGTACAAGTTCACCGCATCCAATTGATCCTGCTCCCAGTAGGGTAGATTTGGATCAACTTCTGGAAGAACAAAGCAGTTTTCGCCGTTTTTTCCAAATTCAGGGATCCAACCGTCGTTGATCGAAACATTCACCGATCCGTTCATGGCAGCGGTCATGCCGCTGGTTCCTGAAGCCTCTCGCGTGATCCTTGGCGTATTGAGCCATACGTCTGAACCGCATTTCAGTTGCCTTGACAGGTCGATCTCGTAGCCTACCAGCACGGCCAGGTTCGGATATTGCTTTGAGAAGTTTACCAGGTGGTTGAAAATGTCGATCGCGTAGTAATCCATCGGATAAGGCTTGCCGGCCCAAATGATCTGAACCGGGTATTTCGCATTGGTCAGCATCTTGTGGAATCGCTCGAGGTCATGCAGAAGCAGATCAGCTCGTTTGTACCCGGCAAATCGACGTGCCCAAACAAAAGTAAGCACCTCCGGATCGAACATTTTTTCAGTCTGGTTCACGACCTCGCTGAACAAATCCCTTTTGAGCTCCTGCTTTCTCTTTTGATAGGCCTTGGCATTTTTCTTCTTCCACGCTTTTTCCACGGTGGGGTCCATCCAGAACTTTTGATTCTGA
>JAUIKV010000012.1 GCA_030430615.1 Bacteroidia bacterium | reverse complement strand
GGCGGCTCATTTCGGCATAAGCAAACGAATCATTGGGATCACAATAATATCTGTAGGGACGAGCATTCCCGAGTTGGCTGCTTCAGTGATTGCTGTTGCGAAAAAGGAAAAGGCGATCTCTTTGGGCAACCTGATAGGTTCCAACGTATTCAACATACTCGCCGTTGTTGGTATCACGTCGATGGTGACCCCGATCCCGATAGAAGACGAAGGGCTGTTGAATTTCGATGTTTTGTGGATGCTCTACTTCGCACTGTTGATTTTCGTGCTCGTGTTCGCGCCTTCGCGGATGAAGCTGTCGTGGCGTGAAGGACTTATCCTGGTAGGTTCTTACCTTATTTTTATCGCCATCCTGGTATAAAAAAAAGTGCCTCCACAAGGAAGGCACTTTTCGAATATATGACCTATTTTATTCTCAAGACAGCTGTTTGATATCGGCGGATTTAACCGTTTCAATGATTCTGCCTGCGATTTTATAAGGATCTCCGTTCGATGCAGGACGACGATCTTCGAGCCATCCTTTCCATCCGTTTTCAACGGTAATGATAGGAATTCTGATAGACGCTCCTCTGTCGGATACACCGTAGCTGAAATCAGAAACGTGAGCCGTTTCGTGAAGTCCGGTCAATCTCTCATCGTTATAAGCTCCATAAACTCCGATGTGCTCATCAGTAACAGGTCTGAAAGCTTCACAAATACTCTCATATACTTCTTTGGAACCACAAGTTCTCAGCGTTGTATTTGAGAAGTTCGCGTGCATGCCCGAACCGTTCCAGTCGCCTTTTACAGGCTTCGGATGCAATTCGATATAGTACCCGTATTTTTCTGTCAATCGATTCAACAAATAACGTGCGACCCAGATTTCATCACCAGCTTTCTTGGCGCCTTTGGCGAAAAGCTGGAATTCCCATTGTCCGGGAGCCACTTCCTGGTTGATTCCTTCAAAATTAAGGCCGGCTGCAATACAAAGATCAGCATGTTCTTCAACAAAATCTCTTCCCCAGGTATATCTTCCACCTACAGAGCAATAGTATTTACCCTGTGGGCCAGGGAAACCACCCCTTGGGAATCCTAACGGAAGGTCAGTTTCAGTATCCATCAAGAAATATTCCTGTTCGAAACCGAACCAGAAATCATTGTCGTCATCGTCAATTTTCGCTCTCGCATTTGATGGGTGAGGCGTTCCGTCTGCGTTCAATACTTCAGACATGACCAACCAACCGTCTTTCCGAACCGGGTCCGGATAGATCGCAACGGGCTTCAACAAGCAATCTGAAGAACCTCCTTCTGCCTGCTCCGTAGACGAGCCATCAAAAGACCATATTTTACAATCCTCCAATTTTCCGCTAAAATCCTCTTCGATTTTAGTCTTACTTCTCAACTCCTGAGTAGGTTGGTGTCCGTCTAACCAAATGTACTCTAACTTCGATTTGCTCATAAATGTTTAAGATTAATGGTTTCAGGCACAAATATAACTATATTTCATTTACATCATAAATATGAGGGGTAAATTAGTATAGATTAACATTATTTTTATCAATACCCAATTTTTATAGGGGTGCATTTTAAAAAATGCTATTTTTATGGGCCAAAAATTAAATTATTAGAGTCATGTCAACATTTCGTTCAAGGGCGCTGATGGAAACCCTGAATCGCAGCCCGATTCCTGTAGAAGAGAGCAACATGAGGTCTCAGAACTTCGCAAGCCACGTTTTTAACGAGAAAAGCATGAAGCAGCATTTGACGGCAGATGCCTTTCAGGGTGTGCAGAGTGCGATCAAAGACGGCAAGCGAATTGACCGCAAGATCGCCGATCAGATCGCCAACTCGATGAAGAACTGGGCCCTGTCGATGGGGGCCACCCACTACACGCATTGGTTCCAGCCCCTGACAGGGGGAACAGCTGAGAAGCACGATGCTTTTTTTGAGCTCCTGCCCGATGGTTCAACCCTGGAGAAATTCAGCGGCAATGAGCTCGTGCAGCAGGAACCCGATGCTTCGAGCTTTCCGAGCGGTGGTATCAGGAACACCTTTGAGGCCCGGGGTTATACGGCCTGGGATCCTACTTCTCCGGCGTTTATTTACGGTACGACCCTGTGCATCCCCACGATTTTCGTGGCCTACACCGGGGAAGCCCTCGACAATAAAACTCCCTTGCTCAGAGCCCTGTCAGCGGTTGACAAGCACGCCACTGCGGTTGCCAGGTACTTCGACAAGAATGTCTCCAAGGTCAATGCCTCTTTGGGGTGGGAGCAGGAGTACTTTTTGATAGACAAGGCGCTGGCAGATGCAAGACCAGACATCATACTCACCGGCCGTTCATTGCTGGGCCATTCTTCGGCCAAGGGGCAGCAGCTCGACGATCATTATTTCGGGAGCATCCCCAGCAGGGTGATGGCCTTTATGCGTGAACTCGAAGGCGAGTGCATCAAACTGGGTATCCCGGTCAAAACCCGCCATAATGAAGTGGCTCCCAATCAATTCGAGCTGGCTCCGATTTATGAGGAGGCCAACCTGGCAGTTGATCACAATTCACTTCTGATGGATATCATGGGCAAAGTAGCCTCGAAACACAACCTGAAGGTCTTGTTGCACGAAAAGCCTTTCTCAGGCATCAACGGCTCAGGCAAGCACAACAACTGGTCACTCAGTACCGACACCGGGGTGAATCTGCTGAGTCCGGGCAAGACCCCGATGCGAAATCTGCAGTTTCTCACCTTTTTTGTCAATACGATTAAAGCGGTTCACAAATACGAGGCGTTGATGCGAGCGGCAGCAGCCTCGGCGGGGAACGACCACAGGTTGGGAGCCAATGAGGCACCTCCCGCGATCATGTCGGCCTTCATCGGCAGACAGCTCACTGAGGTTCTCAAGGAACTCGAAAACGTGACAGACGGGAAGCTGTCACCTGAAGAAAAGACCGATCTCAAACTCAACGTGGTCGGGAAAATTCCTGAAATTCTGCTCGACAACACCGATCGCAACCGTACGTCACCTTTTGCCTTCACGGGCAACAAGTTCGAATTCAGAGCTGTCGGCTCGACCGCAAATTGCGCAACCCCCATGACGGTTCTCAATACCATAGTGGCCCGTCAGCTCAAAGAGTTCAAGGAAGAGGTGGATGATTTGATTGACGGCAAAAGTCTGAAAAAAGACGAGGCAATCTTTAATGTGCTCCGGGAATATATAAAAGACTCGAAGGTCATTTTGTTTGAAGGAAACGGATACAGCGATGAGTGGGCGAAAGAGGCTAAAAAGAGAGGGTTGAGCAATAACAGAACCACCCCTGAGGCAATTCGGGTCAAAGTCAGTGACCAGGTGATCCGATTGTATGAGGAGATGGAGGTGATGAATGAAAAAGAAATAAGGGCCCGTCACGAGATCGAGCTCGACGAGTATTCTCTGAGAATTCAGATCGAGGGACGCGTTTTGGGTGACATCGCACTGAATCACGTGATCCCAACAGCGGTAAATTACCAGAACACCCTGATTGAGAACGTGCGAGGGCTCAAAGAAGTGTTTGGCAAGGAGTTCGAAACCATAGCCCATGATCAATTGGAGCTTATCAAAAAGATCTCGGGTCACATTTCAGCCATTAACTCAAAGACCGGCGAAATGGTTGAAGAGCGTAAAAAGGCCAATGTGATCACCGACCCTGAGAAAAAAGCAGTGGCCTATTGCCAAAGGGTAAAACCCTATTTTGACGAGATCCGCTATCACTGCGACAAATTGGAGCTCATGGTTGACGATGAGCTGTGGCCTCTTGTCAAATACAGGGAATTGTTGTTTACCCGATGATTTTAATTTAGCTTTACGCGGATCAATCCGTTTAAACAATAATGAAACAAAACAGAAAATGAAAAAAATTGCAATGACGATTTGCCTGTTGGCCCTGAGTTTTCAAGCTATGGCACAGAAAGTAAGTCAAATGGTGGAAGAGATTGAGCCCAAAGTGATCGAGTGGCGCAGGGATTTCCACCAGAACCCGGAGCTTTCCAACCGTGAATTTGAGACCTCCAAGAAGGTGGCCGCCTTTCTCGAAGGTTTGGGCATGGAAGTCCAGGCCGGCATTGCAAACACAGGAGTAATTGGCGTATTAAAAGGAGGAAAGCCCGGACCGGTCGTCGCCCTGCGTGCCGATATGGATGGCTTGCCGGTTACCGAACGCGTTGACCTGCCGTTCGCCTCCAAAGTGAAAAGTGAATACAACGGAATTGAATCGGGCGTGATGCATGCCTGCGGACACGACACGCACATGGCCATGCTCATGGGAGCGGCCGAGATTTTGACTAAAATGAAAAAAGACCTCAAAGGCACGGTCAAGTTTGTTTTTCAGCCTGCCGAAGAAGGTGTGCCTCCGGGAGAAGAGGGCGGAGCCGAAATGATGGTCAAAGAAGGAGCTCTGAAAAATCCGGATGCCGAAGTGATCTTCGGATTGCATATCGATGCACAGACAGACGTAGGGCAGTTGACTTACAAACCTATGGGGACCCTGGCGGCAGCGCAGCGTTTTGTAATTAAAGTTCATGGAAAACAAGCACATGGTTCCAGCCCATGGGAAGGCGTTGATCCGATCGTCATCTCGGCCCAGATCATCAACGGCCTGCAAAGCCTGATCAGCCGTGACACAGAACTGACTAAAGAGGCAGCGGTGATTTCAGTTGGGCTTATCCGCGGAGGTGTTCGAAACAACATCATTCCCGAAGAGGTGGAGATGATGGGAACCATCCGAACCCTGGACTATGACATGCAGAAGAAATTGAATGACATGATGAAGTTTCGCGTTCAGTCCATAGCCGAAAGCTATGGAGGAACTGCCGAGATTGAGATCGCCAAAGGGATTCCGATTACCTACAACGATCCGGAGCTGACCGCTAAGATGGTTCCGACCCTTGAGCGATCGGCTGGCAAAGAGAACGTAGCTCAAATCAACGCTATCACAGGAGCAGAGGATTTCTCATTCTATCAGAAGGAGATTCCCGGACTATTCTTTTTCGTCGGGGGCAAGCCGCTCGACGTGAAGGTTGAGGACACCGCTTCCCACCATACGCCTGACTTCTACATAGATGAAAGTGGCATGAAAGTTGGAGTGACATCGCTTGTGAATCTCACCCTCGACTATATGGGAGTGAAAACAAAATAAGGGCAGTCAAGGCGAAATAAGGAAAACTGTAACGGGTGTTACACTCGTTTCAAAAGCGTTTCGGAACTTTGCACAAAATTAATAACTAAATAAAGCATTGATATTCATGGGAATTTTCAATTTATTCGGAAGCAATACCAGCGTTTCAGTCATCGAGGAGTATTTGGAGAAAAACGCTATCGTAATAGACGTGAGAACGGTTGAGGAGTTTGAGGATGGTCATGTCCAGGGGTCGAAAAACATTCCTTTGAACCAGATCGGAGCACATATTGAAGAGCTCAGAAAACTGGGCAAGCCCGTAGTGGCCTGCTGCAGAAGTGGAGCAAGAAGTGGTTCGGCTGCGACAATTCTGAAACAACATGGCATAGATGCAATTAACGGAGGACCCTGGGGCAACGTTGCGAATTGCATAAAATAGTCTCTTTAATCCCGATATATGCATAGGCGAGAGTTCTTCTCCTGAAGCTCTCGAATTTGCCTCTCGATCTTTTCCTGAAATTCGTGATGCTTTACTGAGCTGGCCTGCAGTGGTCTGTGCTTCAGGGCTCTGTGAATCGACTGAGCTTCCTGCATCAGCTGACCGGCTGAAGGGTTGATCCAGGACTCACTGAACCTCTCCCAGATGTATTCGACGGCAGTCTCATTCGGATGGATCAAATCGCTCTTGTAGAAGCGATAGTCCCGGAGGTCGTCCATCATGAGTTCGTAGGCCGGGAAATAACTGACACCATCTTTTTCGGCTATTAACTGATGTGCCGATTCATGCAATCGTGCCTTGCTGAGGGTATTCTCCACCATTCCATCCTTGATATGCCTCACCGGGCTAACAGTCAGAAGTGTCGCAACCTTCGGGTTCACTTCGCGCACCCGGCTCACCGTTCTTTCCAGGCTCGCCAGAATTTCTTCATGGCTCAGCAGCTCTTTTTTAAATTCCTTTTGAGGGATCTTGTGGCAATTCGCCACGAGGGATTCCTTTTCAACGTGCCTGTAAGCCCAGGAGGTGCCCAGGGTCAGTACCAGGTGGCTCGCACTCCCGAGAAAAATATGCGCCTTCCGGATCGAAGCATTGATCGAATCGAGAACGTCCTGGGGGTCAGTATTGTTGAACCTGCCGTGGTGATTCAGGCTGGTCCACACCTCACCGTTGAAAACCAGGTCTTCTTTGCTGTATTGAGTCTCTTGGAGGCAATCCGAAACAGCACGCTCGATAGCCAGCGGATGGAACACTATGCCGTGCGGGTTTTCAAATACGTCGAAGCCCGAAAACTTGAGTTTGTCTGAGATATGTTCTGAAAAGCAGGAGCCGATCAACATGATTTTCGAATGGTGATCGATAAGACTCCCACCCGGTTTGAGTTTCCAATCGGTTCTCAGCTTGATTCCCATCAGTTGGATTGTATACGTATTCGGTTCGCTCCAAAGGAAGTGCCTGCCTTTGCATTTTCGATGAATTGGCCGATCAGTTCGATCAGCTCGTAGCCTTCGTTTGCCCAATCGTGATTTCCCTCGGGATCTTCGGCCAGAATAAATGAAGTCCCCATTGCTTCCAGTCTTTCGGCGATGGTATTCGATCCGTCAAGCATCAGGTAGCCAGGATCTCTGGTTTCGCAATAGTGATGGGGTGCCGTGCCAAACGGAACCAGGTCGTCTTTTTTTCCGTGCACCAGGAGCGCGGGGATCGCATTTTCCTCGGTGATGTAATCGCTGTCTATCACCGCGCCTGCTAAAGCGATCACTCCTGAGAACTTCCGGGGCTCGATCGATTTGAATTCGTAATGTCGGGTCATGTAGGCCGCTGTTAGAACAGTTTCGGCCCCCGCACTGCTGCCGACAAGGAAAATATGCTCCCGATCAAATCCAAACTCATTTTTTTCCTCTAAAAAATCAACGGCTGCCATCAGGTCCTCTGCTGCGTTTAAGAACGTGGTGATTTTGTCACGTGCCGGGCAATCACATCCGAAGCCTGAAGCCTTTCGAGTAAGTCGATAGCTTATAGAGGCTACGTCAAAGCCTTGTTGCGCCATTTCTCTCGAGAACTTTTCTTCGCCCACGCCGTCTCTGCGACCTTCGTAGAAGCCTCCTCCATGAACCAGAACAACCAGAGGATTCTTGACTGTATCACCTGTTTCGACAGTGTTCCGGGTTTTGATTGTATAGTAGTCCAGGCCCAGAGTGTCTTTGTAAATGTGGCTCGTTTTCACAATAAGCGCTTCCTCCTGTGCCCAAGCACATGAAGAGCCCAACACGAGCAACAACAACCAAGTCCTAATTCTCCGAATCATATTCAATCAGTTATGCATTGATTATAAATCATTCAAGTCTTTTTTGTACCAATCAATCCCTCCGGGACGAAATAATCCCTTATAAACGATATAACCCCTTTAAACGATATATTCCCTGGAGGCTGTGAGCGCATCTTCCAGTCCGGCCGGGTTTTTACCTCCCGCAGTGGCAAAGAAAGGCTGTCCGCCTCCGCCACCCTGGATGAACTTGCCCAGTTCCCTGACAATGTTTCCTGCGTTCAATCCCTTGGATTCAACCACACTTTTGGATATGTAAACCGCCATCAGAGCCTTTTCGTTGACTTCAGAGCCTGCGACAAAGAAAAGGTTGTCAAGTTGCGACCCCAGCTCGAAGGCCAGGTTCTTGAGTCCGGCAGCGTCGAGTTCCAACTTTGCCCCGATATAGCTCACCCCGTTTATCTCTTCCCGATCCTTGATCAGATCGTCCTTGAGAGATGCGGCTCGCAACTTGTTTAGCTGTTCGATTTCTTTTTTGAGCTTGGCATTTTCCACCTGCAGGGCCTCAACTGCCTTCACGGTATCAGAAGGGTTTTTCAAGGCTGAGCTTACCGCTTCCAGCTCCTGGTCGCGCTCAAAGAAGTAGGCCCGGGCCGCATCATTGGTGATGGCTTCGATCCTGCGGATTCCTGAGGCAATGGCACTCTCGCTGGTGATCTTGAAATGCCAGATGTCTCCCGTGTTCTGAACGTGTGTCCCTCCGCATAGCTCCATGGAGTTTCCAAATCGAATGGTCCTTACGCGATCTCCGTACTTTTCACCGAATAGCATTATGGCCCCGGACTCCTGGGCTTCTGCCAGGGGCATGTCACGTGTCTCATCCAGGCTCAGTTTCTCTTCGATCCGGGCATTTACAAAATCTTCCACGGCAGCAATCTCTTCTGCCGTGAGTTTCGAAAAGTGCGAAAAGTCAAACCGAAGGTTTTTCGAATGCACGGCTGAGCCTTTTTGTTCCACATGGGTTCCCAAAACGGTACGAAGGGCCTGGTGAAGCAGGTGGGTTGCGGTGTGATTGCACATGGTCCTGAACCGCTGTTCCGGGTCTACTGCGGCCTTCAGAGCTCCTTCCGGATGCCCGGGCAGGTTCTTGGCGAAATGCAGGATCAGGTTGTTCTCTTTTTTGGTGTTCAGGATGTAGATGACATTGCCGTTCTCCTCTTCCAGGTAGCCTTTGTCGCCCACCTGTCCTCCACCTTCGGGGTAAAAGGGCGTCTTGTTGAATACCAGCTGAAAGTGATCCCCTTCTTTTTTCGACGAGACTTTTCTGTAACGCGTCAGCCTGATATCGGCCTCAAGGTTGTCATAGCCTATAAACGCCGGATCCTCTTCCTCGCCCAGCACCACCCAGTCATCTGTTTCCATGGCAGCTGCTGCCCTGGATCGCGATTTCTGCTTCTGCATTTCAGCCTCGAAACCTGATTCGTCGAAATCCATGCCATTTTCCCTCAGGATAAGGCTTGTCAAATCTTTCGGGAATCCATAGGTGTCGTAGAGCTCAAAGGCCTTGGCCCCGGGAATGGTCTTTCCGTCAGAGGCTTTGACGATCTCATCGAGCAGTACCAGCCCTTGTTCCAATGTTCTCAAGAAAGAATGCTCCTCCTCCCGGATCACGTTGTGGATCAGGTTGCGCTGGTTGTGAATTTCCGGAAAATGCTCTCCCATCTGCCGGCTCAGCACGTCGGTCAGTTTGAAGATAAAGGGTTCCTTTTGATTCAAAAAGGTGAAACCATATCGAATCGCCCTTCTCAGGATCCTTCGAATCACATAGCCGGCCCCGTTGTTTGAGGGCAGCTGCCCATCGGCGATGGCAAAAGCCACGGCCCGAACGTGATCAGCAACGACGCGAATCGCCACATCCGTTTTGGTTTCCTTGCCATAAGTGCTGCCCGTGATGGTTTCAATTTCCTGTATGATGGGGGTGAAGACATCGGTGTCGTAGTTCGATCTCACCTTCTGGATCACCATGCACAGCCGCTCAAAGCCCATGCCCGTATCGACGTGCTGCTCGGGCAGCTTTTCAAGTCTTCCGTCGGCCTTGCGGTTGAACTCCATAAACACCAGGTTCCAGATCTCTATGACTTCGGGGTGATCCTTGTTGACCAGCTCCTTGCCGGGCAGGCTGTTCTTTTCAGCATCAGGACGTATGTCTACATGAATCTCGCTGCATGGGCCACAGGGTCCCTGGGCGCCCATCTCCCAGAAATTGTCTTTTTTGTTCCCGCGCAGGATGCGCTCTGAGGGGAGGTGTTTGGTCCAGAAATCATGAGCCTCCTGGTCAAAAGAGGTTCCGTCTTCTATATCGCCTTCAAAGACCGTCACATAGAGACTCTCCTTGTCAATTCCAAATACTTCGGTCAGCAGCTCCCAGGCCCAGTCGATTGCCTCCTCCTTGAAATAGTCACCAAAACTCCAGTTGCCTAGCATCTCGAAAAGTGTGTGGTGATAAGTGTCCATGCCCACCTCTTCCAGGTCATTGTGTTTTCCGGATACACGCAGGCATTTCTGCGTGTCGGCTACCCTGGGGAATTTGGGTTTCTTCTGGCCGAGAAAGTACTCCTTAAACGGATTCATGCCAGCGTTTACGAACATCAGGCTGGGATCATCCTTGTTGACCAGCGGAGCCGAGGCCACGATCTCGTGTTTCTTCGAGGCAAAAAAGTCTAAAAACTGTTTTCTGATTTCCTGTGAAGTCATAAAAATGATTTAAGTGGCAGGGCTTAGAATCCTGTTAGAGAGACGAAAAAAAATTGTAAATTTGTTTTCTGCGTCTGCCAGGAAGGCCTGTACAGGTGCAAAAATAGCATAATTACGCTTATGGCGAAGGTAAAATATTACTACGATTCTGACACCTTGTCCTACCGGAAGATCGAGCTTCGAAAGCGCGACAAATTCAGGCAGCTGTTGGTTTTTATGGCGGCCTCGGCCCTCATGGGCGGACTCATGGTTCTGATCATGTATCAGTTCGTCGAATCTCCGCGCCAGAAGGTTCTCAAAAGGGAGCTGGAAAACATGAAGCTCCACTACGAGCTGCTCGAGAAAAAGATGGCCCAGGCCGAAGAGGTCCTCGAAGACATTCAGAAGCGAGACAACAACATTTACCGTACCTATTTCGAAGCCAATCCGATCCCTGAAGAACAACGTAAGGCCGGCTTTGGCGGTGTGAACCGATACAAATCCCTGGAAGGCTTTGACAATTCCCAGATGATCATTCAGGCCACAAGAGATCTCGACATCTTGTCCAAGCAGTTGTACGTGCAGTCGAAATCGCTCGACGAAATCATCAACCTGGCTAAAGACAAGGAGGAGCTCCTGGCTTCCATTCCAGCCATCCAACCTGTAAGCAAACAGGATTTGACCCGAATGGCCTCCGGATACGGATGGCGACTGGACCCTTTCACCAAGGCCAGGAAGTTTCACAAAGGCATGGATTTCACAAGTCCGAGGGGCACTCCGATCTACGCCACAGGTGATGGAAGGGTGATCCGGAGAGACAACAGTGCCTCGGGTTATGGAAAGCACGTTCGAATCGATCATGGTTTCGGTTACGTCACCCTCTACGCACACCTCTCGAAATACAACGTGAAGCGCGGACAGCGCATAAAGCGAGGTGACCTGATTGGATATGTCGGAAGCACAGGTCGTTCACAGGCACCGCATCTCCACTACGAGGTACGGTACAATGAAAACCCGGTGAATCCGATCAACTTCTACTACGGAGACCTCTCACCTGCAGAGTTCCGCGAAATGTTACAAATGGCTTCTCAGGAAGGACAATCTCTCGACTAATGCAAATAGACCTGCCAGAAAAAAGATATTACAGGATTGGTGAAGTAGCCAAGGCCTTCGGCGTGAACACCTCATTGATTCGTTTTTGGGAAAACGAATTTGACGTGCTGCGCCCCAAGAAGAACAAGAAAGGGAATCGGCTTTTTACCCAGGAAGACCTGAAAAATCTTCAGATGATCTATTTTCTGGTCAAGGAAAAGGGCTTTACCCTGGAAGGGGCAAAGAAGAAATTGAAGGAGAATCCAGGAAATCTGTACGCGAAACACGATATGATCCTGAGGCTTGAGGAGATAAAAAACGAGCTAATCCAAATTAAAAATCAACTTTAAATTTTAACAATCATGAAAAAATGGCTCCCCTTAATTGTAATTGTTGTCATCCTTATCGGAATCTTCAGGTGGGGTGTGGGACTGAACAACACCATGGTCGAGAAGCAAGAGACGGCTCGCACCCAATGGGCCAATGTTGAGAGTGCTTATCAGCGAAGATCAGATTTGATTCCCAACCTGGTCAACACGGTCAAGGGCTATGCCGATTTTGAAAAGGAGACCCTCGAGAGCGTGATTCAGGCTCGTGCCAACGCTACAAAAACAACTATTGACCCTACGAATATCACTCCCGAGCAAATGGCTCAGTTCCAGGAGTCACAAAATTCACTGAGCGGTGCGTTGAGTCGTCTTATGGTGGTTGTTGAAAGATATCCCGACCTGAAGGCCAACCAAAACTTTCTGGAATTGCAGAGCCAGCTGGAAGGTACTGAGAACCGCATCAATGTTGAGCGCAACCGGTTTAATACGGTGGCGAAAGATTACAACATCTACATCAAGAAATTTCCGGCCAGCGTAGTCGCAGGGTTCCTGAATTTTGATGAAATGGCATTGTTCCAGGCGGCTCCCGGAAGCGAACAGGCGCCCGAAGTTAATTTCGATTGATCAATCCCTGAATTTTTAGAAACGAAAAAAACGCAAGCGATCGTGGAAGTAGAGGCATTTTTGACGGCAGAGGAGGAGCAACGTATCATTGAAGCGATCATTGAGGCTGAAAACCATACTTCTGGAGAGATCCGGGTTCACCTTGAAAAGGCCGTAGACAAGGATCCGATTCTAAGAGCCGAGGAAGTCTTCTTCTTTCTCGGCATGGACAGAACGCAAAATCAGAATGGCATTTTATTCTATGTGGCCGTCGATGACCACCAGTTTGCCATCATTGGCGACAAGGGGATAGATACGGTGGTGCCCGACGATTTTTGGGACAGCATCCGGGATGAGGTCATTGACGAGTTCAAGTCAGAGAAGTATGCCAGCGGTCTGATCAAGGGCATCCTTCACGCTGGAGAGAAACTCAAGGAATTCTTCCCGGTAGACGACGCAGACCTGAACGAGCTGCCGGATTCGATTTCCAAGAATCACTAGATGAAGTTCCTCAGGGCAAAACTATTTCGTATTTTTGTCAGCGAAAAACTTCTACTATTTCATGTCTGTATTTTATAAACTCCCAATCAAGGAGGTGAGAAGGGAAACGGTCGATGCCGTTTCGATTGCATTTGATGTTCCTGAACATCTCAAAAGCGAGTTTGAGTTCATTCCCGGCCAATATGTGACCCTACAGGCGGACCTGGATGGTAGCGTGCTGAGAAGAGCTTATTCGATTTGCTCCACGCCGTCGAGCGGGGAACTGCGGGTATCCGTCAAGGAGGTTCCTAAAGGCCGCTTTTCCGAATTTGCCAACCGAAAGTTGAAAGCCGGTGATCAGATGGAGGTGGCTGGGCCCGAAGGAAGATTCACACTAAAGACGTCTGAGGTCGCAAAAAACTACATGGCCTTTGCTGCCGGTAGTGGAATAACCCCGGTGATATCTATGGTCCAGACGGTTCTGGAAAATGAGCCGCAAAGTCAATTTGTGCTGGTCTATGGAAACAAGTCGAAAGAGTTGACCATATTTCGGAAGAACCTCGATGCCTTGAAAGAGACCTATGGTGACCGCTTCACCCTTTATTACGTGTTTAGTCAAATCATCAGTGACAAGGCCTTCTTCGGAAGAATTGACAAAAAGCTTGTAAAAGAAGTTCTGGATAAGAACGACCCGGCCTCCTTCGATGATTTTTTCCTGTGCGGGCCCGAACAAATGATCGATACAGTTAAAGAGGAACTGATAAAACACGGTGTAAAGGAAGACAGGATCAAGTTGGAGCTTTTCTCGAGCACCTCCCACAAGAAAGAGATAAAGAAAGAGCTTTCAGGCAATACGCAGATAACCGTTTTGCTCGATGACGAGGAGACGACTTTCGAAATGCGCAAAGACGAGTTGGTGCTCGATGCAGCGCTGGCCAAAGGTCTTGATGCGCCTTACTCATGCCAGGGTGGCATATGCAGCAGCTGTCTGGCCCGGGTTACGGAAGGTTCAGCCACCATGGAGAGAAACAATATACTCGATGAAGAGGAAATCAAGGAAGGTCTCATTCTGACTTGTCAGGCCCATCCCACAACGGATGTGCTCAAAATAGACTTCGACGACGTCTAGCGGAAGAGCCTCAAAAGTATAAGGGCCTCAAAATAACAGCTATGATTAATGAATATCTCAATGCCATTCTCCTAGGATTCGGCTTGTCTTTCATGGTAGGCCCGGTGTTCTTCACCTTGCTGGAGACAAGTATTACCCGGGGGTTCAGGGCGGCTTTGAGTTTTGATCTGGGTGTGATCATAGCTGACATCATGTTCATTACGGTATCCTACTACGGCAGTGTCTCCATTCTTCAGAAAATACAGAACGATCCGAGGATCTTTCTGGTCGGAGGCGTGGTTCTCATCATCTACGGGGCCTTCACCATCTTCTATAAAAAGACTAAGAAAATCGTAACCGATAAGGAGCTGGTCGTGGTGGAGAACAACAATTATATCGGCCTTTTCTTCAAAGGGTTTTTTCTCAATTCGATCAATTTTGGAGTGTTGGCCTTCTGGCTCGCAGTTGTACTTGCAGTGAGCTCGAACTTTATGATGGACGGGGGCAAGGTTTTCCGTTACTTCGCGGTGATGGTGACGGCGTTTCTATGTACCGACATGATGAAGATTCTTTTGGCAAAACAGCTGAAGCGAAAAATGACACCTGTGATGATGCGAAAGATCAGACATACCTTGGGTGTTTTCTTTATCCTTTTCGGAATTGCTCTCGCGACCAAGCGCTACATTCCTGAAAAGACCATGGACCAGATTGATTCGGTCATTGAAAGAATGAACCCTTAGTTCTTCCTGGACCTTGTTAGGTCAAGATCTTTAATTCTTCTCGACCTTGAGGTTGTATTTGTCGGCAATTTTGTGAAATAGATCCAGGCGGTCCTTGTTTTGGAGGTCTTTGTACATGTAACCGATCTTTTTGGCGGCGTCTGCCCTGTAGGGTGAATTTTGGGCCGTGTATATCGTGTAAGCGTGGATCAGGTTGTCAAGGCCTTTCTCCTCCTCATTCTGGGTGTACTGGATCAGGCCCAGGCCGTAATAGCCTTCGGGATCACCCGAATAGATTTCGATGAACTTCTCGTAGTGCTTCATCGCCTCTTTGTATTGTTCATTGAGGTTGCAGGTGATGGCGATGTTGAGTAATGGCAGCCTGCCTTTGTCGTATATTTCCAATGACTTTTCATAGGCTGCAATGGCTTCATCATAGCGTTTCATCTTGCGATAGGAGATACCGAGGTTGTCCCAGGCAAAGGCGAACTGATCGTCTATGGTTACAGCCTTTTTGAACTTCTCAATGGCGCTTTCGACATCCCCTTCCTGGAGAAATTCCATGCCGTCGTCGTAGGCGAGCTGGGCCAGTACGTTTTCCGAATAGGAATGCTTGAATTTCCTGTTTTCAGAAAATGCCAGTTCCTTGAGAGGCGCGCAGCTCTGCACCAGAACAGATTCGACCTGTTTGAAACGGTCTACTTTGACGTCCTTATCATCCCCAAATGCAGCAAGGGAGCCTTTGATGCACTTTTGGATCTCATCATTCTTGTTTTCGGCCCCGGCCTCAATACCGGCAATGCATTGGCAGGCGTTTTCGGAGGCCGCAATAAGTTCGTCAGAAGCCGTGTTTTGGGCATAGCCCGAAAGGGCCCCCAATATCAAAACGTATGTAAGTAGTCTCAAAAGAAGGTTCTTTTATGTTAAATTCCAGTACTGCCAAATCCGCCTTGTCCGCGTTTGGTCTCATTTAGAACGTCAACTTCCTCCCATTTAGTATGCGCATAGGCGGCAATTACCATTTGAGCGATGCGGTCTCCATCATTGATGGTGAAGCTTTCATTGGACAGATTAGCCAGGATCACCCCGATTTCTCCTCGGTAGTCGGCATCGATGGTGCCGGGTGCATTGAGCACCGTTATGCCAAATTTGGCGGCTAGTCCGCTTCTTGGTCTGACCTGTGCCTCGTACCCCACAGGCAATGCGATAAAAAGCCCGGTTTTCACGATCATCCGCTCCAGGGGAGCCAGTGTAACTGCCTCGTCAAGATTCGCGCGCAGATCCATGCCGGCCGAGGCTTCTGTCTCGTAGCTCGGGGTGGCGTGCTTAGACTTGTTGATGATTTTTACATTTATACTTTCCATATTTGTCGAATTTCATTTTTTTGATTCCAGTAGGCGTATGCCACGAAGAGAATGGTGATAAGTATTGACACGAGGTAATTCCCCCTGAAAAATACGAATGACAAATAGGACATTGCTGTGGCAAGGACCAGGAGGAGCCCCGACTTTTTCAGGCTATAGGGAATCGGGTAGTATTTTCGACCGTAAAAGTAGCTCAGAAGCACCATGGTTAGATAGGCTGCCAGGGTGGCCCAGGCCGAGGCCATGATGCCCATTACCGGGATCAGCGCCAGGTTGAGAACCAGGGTGATGATTGCTCCAGCCATCGAAAAATACATGCCGTATCGCGTTTTGTCTGTTAGTTTGAACCAGATGGACAAATTGTAGTACACCCCGAGGAAGAGGTTGGCCAACAGGATCACCGGTACAATCATCAGCGCGGCAAAATACTCTTCTTTTCCCAGCAACAAGCCCGCGAACAGATCGATAAAACCAACGACAATAAGCATAAACAACGCTCCGAAAGCTATAAACCAGGTCATGATCCGGGCGTAGGTGTCTTTGGCATTTTTCTTGTCCGCCTGGTTGAAGAAAAAGGGCTCTGCCCCCAGTTTAAAGGCCATGATATACAGGGTCATGAAAACGCCAAGCTTGTAGCAGGCCGCGTAGATCCCCATTTCTTCTTTTCCAAAAAAGTGCTCCAGCAGGAGTTTGTCTAGATTCTCATTGGTGACATAGGCGATGCTGCTTATCATGATGGGCAGTCCGTAGACCAGCATTCTTCCCAGTAGTCTCGCGTCGAACGTCATTTTGAACTTCAGAAGCGTGGGTAGAAGCAGGAGGAAGGTGGTTGCACTGGCGAGCAAATTCGCTATGAAGATGTAAAGAACCAGGGGGTGCTCTGAGAATCCCCGTGCGACGAATTCGGGCACGTAGCCGCTGCTGCCAAGGGCGTGGGGCACGTACCAGAGAAAGTACAGGTTGAAAAAAGCGTAGATAAGGATGTTCAAAACCTTGAAAAGCATAAACCGGAGTGGTCGGTTGGTGACTCGCAGGTAAGCGTAAGGCAGAACGACCAGTGTATCCAGGGTTGTCACCGCAATGAGTATCTTCAGGTACATCGGACTGGAGAATCCGAAGTATGAAGTCAGTTGATCCGAATAGGTGTACATGACCCCGAAAAACAAAAGGGTTGTGATCAGCAGGCTGATAAAACTTGTCGAAACTACTTTTCCCTTCTCTTTTTCCTTGGTGAAATACCGGAAGAAAGCGGTCTCCATACCATAGGTAAGCAAGGCGTTGAAGTAGGCGGCATATACGAAATAGATGGTGTTCTCTGCATATTTTTCAGAAGCCAGGGTGTTGGTGTGCAACTTGACAAGAACAATATTCACAGCCCGCGGCAGCACTGCGGCTATTCCGTAAATGATGGTGTCTTTAAAAAAACGATTGATGGCGTTCAAGATGCGCTCATTGAGAATCCTTCCGAACAAAAATATAATTTATGAGCAACAATGGAAGTTCAGGATCGATTTTCTTTGAACAAAAAAAAGGCCCCGGTTCAAACCGGGGCCTTTCAAATCAAGATTCGAGATCTTGTATCAGTCTTTCTTAAGCCTCAATAGGTTCTATTGAAACGTAAGATTTGTTGTCTTTCCTTTTTGAGAATTTTACGATCCCGTCTACCTGGGCGTGCAAAGTGTGGTCTTTGCCCATGTAAACATTTTCCCCTGGATAGTGTTTAGTTCCTCTTTGACGAACAATGATGTTGCCTGCAATGGCACCTTGTCCTCCGAAGATCTTCACTCCGAGTCGTTTCGATTCTGATTCTCTACCGTTCTTAGAACTACCTACACCTTTCTTATGAGCCATGATCTACTTTTTTAAAGGTTAATTATTTTTTAGGGCTTTCTTTTTTTGCATCCACCGCTTTCTTAGCCGCCGGCTTTTTGGCCGCGGGCTTCTTGGCATCCGCCTTGGGTGCTGCTTTTTTCGCTGCAGGTTTTTTGGCAGCAGCCTCTTTTTTGGCTGGAGCCTCCTTCTTAGCGGGAGCTTCTTTCTTGGCTTCGGTCTCCTTTTTGGCTTCAGCTTTCTTCGCAGGAGCCTTCTTGGTCGAGATGCCGTCAATCTGGATCTCAGTCAGGAATTGGCGGTGACCGTTTTTCACCTTGTACCCTTTTCTTCTTTTTTTCTTGAATACGATAACCTTGTCACCTTTGAGGTGGCCAAGGATCTTTGCAGATACTTCTGCATTTTCTATAACCGGGGCGCCAATGGTTACTTTGCCGTCATCCAGAAGCAGAACCTTGTCAAAAGAAACTTTTGAACCTTCCTTGCCTTCCAAACGATGAACAAAAACCTTCTGGTCTTTTGCAACTTTATATTGCTGCCCTGCTATCTCTACAATTGCATACATGACACTAATGTTTTTGCTATTACTTAGTTATGCCTTTCTATTTAGGCGGGTGCAAATATACATCTTTTTCTTTGATATGGAAAACTTTTTACGCTTTGCCTTTGTTGGTCAGATAAACTCCCAAAAGGACCAGTCCTCCCGCGAGAAACTGATCAAAATAAATCCGCTCTCCGTCGAGCACACCCCAGAATATGGCCACTATTGGGATGAGGTATGTCACTGAACTTGAAAAAATCGGCGAGGAGATCTTCACGAGTTTATTGAAAAGGGTTTTAGCCATTGCAGTCCCGAATACGGCTAGCAGAACCAGGTAAAGCAGAGAGGTTTTGGCCTCGACGATAAAATCGACCCGAAAGAAGTCAGTAAATAACAAGACGGTGATAGCCGGGATCATCAAAATAACGAAGTTCCCGGTGGTGATGGTCAGCGCACTTAATTCGTCCAGATGCTTTTTGAGAATGTTTATGTTAAATGCATATCCGACGGAGGCCACGACGATGAGAAGGGCAAATATGTAATTCTGATCCGGATTGAGCTGAGCTCCCTTCAGAATGAGCATCAGGGCACCCGAGAGTCCGATCAATACCCCGAGAATTTGTTTTCTCAAAAAAGAGAAGCCAAAGAAAGCAGCTCCGACCCACAAGGTGTTGAGAGGGGTGAGCGAGTTCAATATGGAGACTATGGAGCTGTCGATGTTCATCACTGCGAAGGCAAAGAGAAAAACGGGGATGAAGGTGCCTACAAGCGCCGTGATAAAAATATAGAACCACTGTTTTTTGCTCACCCGAGAAAGGCCTCTGTAGCCCAACGGGATCAGGGTCAGCCCGGTGAAGATCATCCTCAAGGCGCCTACCTGAAAAGGAGTCAAATGTATCAGGGCCTTTTTCATAAGGATAAACGAGCTTCCCCAGATCAGGGCCAGTACGATTAAAATCATCCATCGTATGTGTTCACTCTTCATTCGCTTTCTTTGTCGGGGGCCTTATTTTTCCTAATTTTGTGGTTCATACAAAGTTCTCTTTGAAACCTAGCGAAACGCCTGTGAAAATACTCAATAAAATTCTGACGGTACTCTTGTTTGCATTGATTTTTATTTCCTGTGATAACAGGGACAAACAAACGAATCTAAAAAGCAAAGATCAGACAGAGAGCGAGAAAAATTCTGAAATCGAACAAGCCAATGTTAAAACGGTTCAACTCGAGATCAAGGGTATGACCTGCGAGATCGGGTGCGCAAAACTGATTCAGTCAAAGCTGTACAAGACCGATGGCGTGAGCTTTGCAGAGGTGCATTTTGCAGATAGTTCAGGCGTGGTTTCTTACGATGCCCACCGCTTGAGTGAAAAGGATCTGATTGAGGTCATTGAACAGGCGGGCGGAGGTGATCTTTACAGGGTCAGCTCCATTGAGCCCATGACGGACCAGGGTTCGAATGAGGAATCTGATGAGTCTTAAGACTAAATTTCTTCCTTAAATGCTTTTGAGAGTTGGATTTATACCCGAAAAGGGTTTACTTTGTTGTTTAACTTAACCATTAACAAGAATACTATGAATTTTATGAAAAGATTTTTTACCCTGATGCTGGTTGGAGCTTTGATCTTCGCTTGTAAATCAGAGAAGAAAGAAGCTTCGGAAGCGGCAGAAGAAGCTGTCGAAGCCGTTTCGGAAGCAGCAGATGAAACTGCCGATGCCGTTGAAGATGCCGGCGAAGCAACCGGTGAAGCTGTGGAAGAAGCAGCCGAAGATGCGGCAGAAGAGGCAGAAGAGGCTGGTGACGCAGTTGAAGAGGCAGTAGAGGAGGCGACATCTTCTGAGAAGAGTTTGGTTGTTCACTACCCAAGAGACACAAAACTTGCCAATGAGACCGAAGAGGCCATTAAAGAATTGTATAAATCGAACCCAACGATCCAGCAACACTTTTATGATGCTTACGGCTTTGCTGTATATCCAAAAATCACCAAAGGTGGATTAGGGATTGGTGGTGCAGGAGGCAAAGGACTTGTTTTTGAGAACTACAAAGTGATCGGAGGAGCAAGTTTGGCTCAGGCTACACTTGGTCTTCAGGCGGGAGGTCAGCAATACATGGAAGTGATCTTCTTTGAAGACAAAGCGGCTCTTGACAGGTTCAAAGAGGGTAAGATCAAGTTTTCGGGCCAGGCCTCTGCCGTAGCTTTGAAGGATGGAGCCTCTGTTGACGTAGATTACCAGGATGGAGTTGCCGTTTTCACAAAAGCCAAAGGCGGTCTTATGGCTGAAGCGTCACTAGGTGGGCAGAAATTCAAATACAATGACGGTGTGAATTAATTATGTTTTATTGTCCAATTCATTAACTAAATCTTATTACATTATGAAAATCATTAAGTTATTATTTGTTTTAGCCGTTGTTAGCGCATTGGCTTTTTCATGTAAGTCCGAAAAGAAAGAAGGTGCACAGGATGAATCTGCGGTTGAAATGACTGAAGAAAGTTCAATGGATGAAAGCTCATCTGATGCATCAGCCACGTCTGAAACTTCCACTGAAGCGTCATCAGATGCTGCTGCTGGTGCTGCCGCCGGTGGCTCATCGGCTGACGCAAGTGCGCCTCCTGCCGAAGGCGTTGAAGGTGCTGCTAAAGGCGTTGAAGAAATGGCCGTGGCAGAAGGTGTCATGACAGAAGACATGGCAGACACCCCGGTTATCTATCCTGGGTGCGCTGGAGCTACCAATGAAGAGATTCGTGCTTGCTCAAAGGAAAAGTTCATTGCTTTTCTCAAGAGTGAATTCAACA
>JAUIKV010000011.1 GCA_030430615.1 Bacteroidia bacterium | reverse complement strand
CTTTTTTTCAGATGCTTAAAACGTACTACAAGATAGTCAGAATCTCTCCATGTCAAATGTCTGTAAAAATATTTGCATGGCAAGATCAACAATTAGGCACTTCAATGATTTAAATCACTTTTTTCTTGTTATTGATGCGCTACTTTTAAATCTCTAATGAAAACTTAGTTATAATGAAAGAAAAAACACATTTCCGCTTCGGAGCTACCTTTAAATTCTTCTTGATGTTTGTTTTTCTTTTGACATCATTTTTTATCAATGCACAGGACCTTCCTGAAAATGATCCGAATGCCGAATATGGCCTGGTGTATTTCCTTAGAGGCAAGGGTCATGCTGGCTCAGCTACAGCATTCAGCGCTCTGATCGATAATGTTCGCGTTTGCAAATTGAACAATCGCCGGTATTCTGCACACCAGGTTGAACCCGGAGAACATGAATTCAAGGCCCAGTTTGGGGGGAAAAAAGGCAAGAAGAAGGCAGAAGTCGCCGTCATTGAAATTGAGGCAGGTAAAACGTATTACTTGCAGATGATCATGCAAACCAGTTTTTGGGTTAATGATGTGTCGGCCCAGGAGATAACCCGAAATTCAGCACTGAGGCTCTTCAATGATGATAAGATTAAGCTTGATCCTTATTGTGGAGAGACCGATCTGGACGAATGATTTTATCTTACAAAACATTCTTATTTGCCCTCCATTTCCTGATGTTCAGGTAGGCGCTGGTCACAAATGCAGAGAAGAACACGATAACCGTAACTGAATCCACCAGGTTCGCAGAGAAATCAAATCCGATTACTTTAAGGATGAGAAAATGTATGTAGGACGAGCTCATATTCTCATATCCGAGCATCTCCCGCACTTGCCAATGCCAGTCGGTGCAAAAGCAATAGCCCCAGCCGTACCAGATGCCGAGCACGAACCAGGAGAAAGCGGTGATTGACAACGTTATAAAATTGGCGAGTCTCCATCGGGGCACCAGCCATCCTAAAATATTGAAAAGGATAAGCACGGTGTGAAACGCGAAAAAGAATAGGTCCAGGATTTTGAGAATGGGTTCTGGCATCAGGTTTTTCTACATAAGCGAGTTTATCACGGTCACCCCGCTGCTTTTGAATTTGTTCATTTCAGGCAATATTCGAATGGATTCTTCCAAAGAAACAATTCTTTCAATCAACTTCTCAGAATAGAGCTTTCCGGCTTTCATCTCTCGTTCAGGTTCTTTTTCTTTTGTAGTGTGCCTGGTTAATTTGATCCAAATACGTCCGGGTCTTGACCAGCTCAAATTCCATATGCTGTGGAAGATCCGAGAACAGCGGAGCACCTCCACCCAACATCACAGGAATGGTGGAAATGACAATTTCATCGATCAGATCGGCCTTTAGAAAGTTTTGAATGGTAGTGCCCCCATCAATGTAGATGCGATGGAATCCCTGCTCATGAATCTGCCTCAGGATGTCCTGAAGGCTTCCCTTTACCAAAAAGGCCTTCCCCTTGTGGCTTTCCGGGATCTCATGCATAGTGGAACTCAATACGAATACGGGTTTCTCATAGGGCCAGGCGACGTCAAAGCTGCAAACGGTTTCAAAAGTGGTCCGACCCATGACCAGGGCATCGATCTCGCTCATAAACTCGAAATAACCCATGTCGCTGTTCTCCGTATTCGGAATCATGTCAAGCCATTCAAGCCCTCCGTTTCTGTCAGCTATATAGCCGTCAATGCTCACCCCGATAAAGACGCTGTTCTTTTTATCCATGTTGATGGTTTATTCGGAGTAGACAGATGAATAACAGACTTCAATCCAACTCCCCCCGATCTTTTTAAGCAAAACGAACTGGCCACTGTATTCGCCTTTTGAGTAATAGATGGCATATTCCCCTTCCCTGAAAACCACGGGCATGGAGATGACAAACCAGTTGTGCCCCTCAAGTTTCTTAACGGTATAGTTTTTCGGGGTCTTTACGACTTTATTGATATTTGTGATTTCCATGGTTGAGAACCGCTCTACGATATAATCTCTTTCTTCTTTGTCCAATTTTGCTGAATCCGATTTCACCAGGTTGCTGCAGAGGTCAAAATCGCTTAAATAGAACAGGTGCCGTGAGAGGGGTTGATTCATTTCGGAAACTGTAGTTTTGAAATACACTGTGGGTACAGTATCTTTCTGTATGATTTTTCGCAGAACTTCTAGCTCTGTCTCATCGATTTCTTTCTTTTGCCCCTGGAGACTCGAAGGATAAATGACAAGAATAAGTCCAATGAGGACCAAATTGAAGAAACGCTTGTATACTGCGAGTCCGAGTCGTATTTCTCGAAAGAATCGAAGCATGTATTTTGGATGTTACGACCTAAATTTACAATTTCTTTTGCATTGCGGTGAATTTGAATTTCTCACTTCCTATTTATGAGCCTTAACGGGCATTATTTTCAGCCAAGTGCTATCTTTATAGTATGATTGACAGAATCAAATCTTTTATCGGGGATAATCCCAAATCCAGTCTTTTTATCGGTGTGTCCTTCCTGATCATTTTTATCCTGGGAATCACCGACTATTTTTTGATGTCCCCTGAGACCTATGATGTGTATGACATCCTGGTCGAATCGCATGGACTGTTCTTCGATCTCATTGTTTTTGGTATTATTCTGTCGGTGTATGAAGAATGGCGGAGTAGAAAAGAGCAACTCCAAAGATGCATCGATGAGATGAATCATTTAAGATACTCCAAAGTGAAGAATGCCGGTCAAAAAGCAGTTGTAATTGCTTTGAAGATGCAAAGCCTGAAAGCCAAGGAAATTGATTTGAGCGTCTTCGAGATAGAGGAGTATCACATTCATGATTTGCCGCGGATGGACAACTGGCGCTTTGGACACCTCAAAAGGTTTTCCATCACGATCTGTCATATCACCAACACGAGTTTTTCAGGTATAGTTCTTGACAAGGTCACCTTTATCAGCTGTCGATTTGAGAATTGCTCCTTTGCGCTTTCGAGATTCGAGAACGTCACGTTTCTTTCCTGTACTTTCAAAAATGTGAATTTCGACAATGTGCTGCTGGGAAAATCAATAGACTTCTTCGAGAGAATCAAAAATATTCAGGGGGACTCCCGGGATCTGGAAGAGCTCTATGAGATCAAAGAAATAGATCCCAGGAGAGACATAGAAGATGAGAACCCATTCTTCAATCCAGCCGACATTCTAAAGAACAACAAATACATCATTAAACCCAAGAATCGAGAAGCTTACGCGAAAATTGGGGAGACCTTGTAACTCGTTGTGTCAAGAATTCAGACGACACCTACGTCTTCAACGCGCTTACCCGGGTTGTATTCGTTGCGGACGACCTTTTTTGACCCGGCTCACCTTTTTTGACGCTCCATTTGACGGTTAAAATGCCAAATTCGGCTTTTAACACCTCTGCACCCGGATTTAGCATGCCATCAAAAGCCTTGTCATTACTAGGTTTGTAAACAATTCTATCAATTAAAAATAATTTGTTTATGAGAACTTTTGAAATCTTTATTCTGCTTACTGTAACCATTTTGCCCTTCGTGAAAAGACCACTTTTGCGTAAGGTAAATGCCAATTATGTTTTGATTTTTCTCGGTGTGCTGCTATCCCTTCATTTGATCCTTGAAGGTTGGCGCTGGCAGATGATTCCGGCTTATGTTCTTGTGCTGATTCTGGCCTGGCGGATCAAAGTGCTCGACACCTCTCAACCTGTTAGACTGACCTTTCCCCGAGGCATCGGATTCTTTGGAATTGTCTTGTTGGCGCTTGTGGGATGGGTGCTCCCCATGGCACTTCCTGTATTCAAGTTGCCACAGCCAAGCGGTTCTTACAGCGTGGGCACTGATATGATACACGTTCAATCCGACAAGGATGAAATGATAACCAAAGATCCGACCGATAAGCGAGAGCTCATGCTCAAGGTTTGGTATCCGAGCGATGCCGATGTGTCTTCTCTTGACGGAGAGAAATATGCGGCGGATGCGAGCCGGGCTGGATTTGCAACAAAATACGGTTTGCCAGGGGGAGCTCTGAATTACCTGGATCGGGTGGATACTTATGCCTACCAGGGTATTCCAGCATCCGAAAAGAGTTTCCCGGTACTGCTCTTTTCTCACGGGTACGGATCACGAGCTCATGGTTACTATGCCCTTCTCAGCGAGATTGCCAGCCAGGGATATATCATTGTCAACATGAATCACACCTATGAGGGCCTTGGCGTCACCTTTCCGGATGGGAGCGAGAAGTATTTCGATTATGGCTTTCAAGGAGAGACTTTTGCTGAAACCATGACAATCATCCAGCCGCTCCTTGACGCCTTTAAGGATGGTAAAAGTTATGAGGAAAGGCACCCGATTGTGCGCAAGGCAACCCTGGATTATCCTGAAGGCAGCGTTCAGGATCGATGGGCTGAAGACATGATTCTTGTCTTGAACCTGCTCGATTCCTGGAATGCCGAGGGCCCGTTGAAAGGCAGAATTGATCTTGAAAGCATCGGTGTTTTCGGTCATTCTGTAGGAGGGGGCACGGCAGGTAACCTGGCGATGAAAGACAAGCGCATCAAAGCTGCTGCCAACCTGGATGGCATCCAGTGGGGTCAAAAGATTGACACCACCTATGCGATTCCCTATCTATATGTTTCTGCAGATTGGCCCGCCGAGCACGAGGACATAAACTCACACGTGTATCTGAAGAAAAGCACGGATTACTTCTATGAGACAAAACTGCTAAAATCAGGTCATCCGAATTTCATGGATATCCCGTTTATGATCCCGGTTCAGTCGCTGGCCGGCACAGGGGAGATCGATCCCTATCTCGGGACGGAAATCGTGACCCAACTCGTCACCGCATTTTTTGACCGGCATCTCAAGGGCGAACAAGACACGGACCCGATGAGCCTGGCCGATCAGTACGAGCTGCTGGAGATGACAGTCTTCGAGGGAGACTCGATCAAGTGATCGGGATGGAAAGATTCCATTTGCTTACAAATGCTGAAGTCTGTTTGCGAAATCTGTAACCCTGTCCCAATTGGTATACTCAATTTCTGCTTCAGTGTTTGTTGGCCCCTTGGTCATCCACATGATGAATTGAATCATGATCCGATCGAAAAGGGGATATTTCTTGTAGTCGAGCTTTCCAGCAAAGACTTCGACAAGGGTAGGAGTCCAGTCGATCGATTTAAAGAATTTGATTACATAAGGGTTGGTGTCAGGCTTGTTTTTTTCCGATTTCCTGGCGACCAGGTTTACAGAAAAGAAGGCTGTTTTTATGGAGTCAAGCTCTTTTTTATGGTTGTTAATAAAGTCGATTACTTTCTTGTCATGAACCCCATATCGGATGCTCGCCCCCAAAATCAACTTGTCATAGTCAGTCACACTTCCATTGAAGTCATCGATAGAAACGAGCTCAACACTCTGCTTATGCTCGTCAAACATTTCTTTGATTCTCTTGGAGATCTTATGAGTCTGCCCATCAACAGAGGAGTAAATCAGTACAGTTTTGGCTTTCATTTATCTCTTTTGGTATCTTTGAAAACTAACGGTGCTGATCGATTAAAATCATGTTTCCATCCGGGTCGGATAAGGTGAAACTGGCGGGCCCTGAGGTGCTCTCATCAGCCTCTGAGGTCAGTTCCACATTTTTTGATTTCAAATGTTTCTGGATTTCCCTGACATCTTCAAAGTTTTCAAGGTTCTGGGCGTTTTCGTCCCAACCCGGATTGAACGTCAGAATATTTCCTTCGAACATGCCCTGGAACAGACCGACCAGCGCGTTTCCATTTTTCATGATGAGATAATTCTGCTCGATGTGGCCTGCAAAGGCAGAGAATCCTAGATTTTGATAAAATTCTTTTGAAGCCTCTAGGTCTTTCACGCTGAGGCTTATTGAGAATGCTCCTAATTTCATGCTATTGATGTTTTGATTTTTGCTCCTATGGAAGCGACAAGTTACAAAAATTCACTCGGGTTTGCTTCCGGTCAATCTCTTCAAACCCATAACCAGAAACAAGACCAAAAGGCCAATTACGAGGCCACTGAGAAATTCAGCCAGCAGGGAAGGCATGAAATGCAGTGCATCGTGAATCGAATGAATGTTATGTACAAAAATTCCACCGGCGACAAGGAGCAAGGCCAAGGTTCCGATCACTTCCAGTCCCCGGATCACTTTCGGAAGAGCATTTACCAGGAATCGGCCGATGTGGTCTGAAATGGAATTGTCTTCCCCGTTGAGGTTGATAAGACGATAGCCGAAATCGTCCATGCGAACAATTAAGGCGACAATACCATAAACTCCGACGGTGGCCAGCAAGGCAATTACGGTGACAACACCGATCTGAATCTCAAAGGATTGATCGAGTACCGTACTCAGCGCTATGATGATGATCTCAACGGACAAGATGAAATCGGTGACAATGGCAGATCGAATCTTCTTCTTCTCCAGGTCCAGGACCTCTTTTTTCGAGAGCACCTCGCCCTTGCCTTTCACTTCTTTTTTCTCATGCCGGTGAAAAAGATAGTGCCAGACCTTTTCGGCTCCTTCATAAGCCAGGTAGAGCCCACCAACGATCAGGATGACAGTGATGGCTTTAGGCAGGTAAGCACTCAAAAGAAAAACTGCGGGTAAAATGATCAGCTTGTTAAGAAGCGAGCCTTTGGAGATGGCCCAGAGAACAGGTATTTCTCTCGAGGAGACAAATCCCGATGCCTTTTCGGCGTTGACCGCCAGGTCATCCCCGAGGATGCCAGCAGTTTTCTTGCCAGCCACCTTGCTCATGGAAGCTACGTCGTCCATCAGGGAGGCGATATCGTCGAGTAGAGCAAAGAATCCGGAAGCCATGAGCTTTTTTTGAAGCTCAAATATAGGAAAATAGAAGGTGAGGATCGTTGATCAAAATATAAAAGCCTTTTTTGGATAAAGGATAGATATGATGAACGTCTAATCACTATTTCTTACCTCTTCCAGGAAGAAATAAAAGGCGATTCCGAAACCCAGAGTAACAATTCCTGCAGCATATGGAATAAATTCAATCATTTTGTGATTCGTATTAGTTTTAAATAAATGGCAAAGCCGAGAATGGATGGAACCCATAACCCGACAAAGACGGCACCGTCTTTTTCTCCCTGAAACCACATGATTTCTGAAAAGATTAATGTGCCTAGTGCTAGGATTAATAAGATTGTGTCTGTTTTTCCAATTTTCTTTAACATGATTTGTAGAGTTCTAAACGTTGATTAATTCTCAATTTGAATGGTTTTCATACTAGGGGAATGCTTGAGCCATTATTCTGAAGGCAATATTCCGGGACTCGAAATCAAGCCCCGGATTAATGCCTCGGGGGAAATTAGGCTACTTTGAGCTCTTGAGACGATGATACTGCCAAACTGTAAATGACCAGACCGAACCCAATCTTGTTAATTGCATCTCCAATATTGTAAACGACGTCCATGGCGAGGCCTCCGAAGATTCCTTCATACCATCCTGGAGTTCCTGCCATATATCCCAAAGGATAAATGGCCCAACCAACAAGGACAAACCAACAAAGCATCTTGTGAGTCTTCAGGATCTGGCCTCCGGCCTGAACTGCAAGTTTTTTGGCTGAACCCAGCCATATTTCATAAACAATGGCAAAATAAGCGATGCCAGATACGGTTCCCCAAAGAGCAGCGCTGTCGCGATAGACAGCTTCGCCCATGTAACCGGTAACCAGCATAATTACGGAATAGAAGATTAATCTCCACATGAGAGATGTCTTCGCCCCTGCCACTTTCAAGATCAAATAGAATTCCACACACATTAAAGGAACAGTGAGAACCCAATCCACATACCTGAAGAAGGTTGGTGATTCAGCGTTCGAAATCCAGTAGTCCCGCATATACCAGTAATGCACTGCGGCAATAAACGTAATCAATCCGGAAACGAGGATTGATGTTCTCCACTTCTTGTCAAATCCATTCATGGACAGAAAGAAGAATGCTGAAGCCGCCATCATGGCCATGGCTCCGACAAAGAAGGTGAACCCAACATAATCATCAGAAGCCATCGCGGGCACCTGACCTAAAAAAATCGTTGAAGGTATCATAATTTAAAATTTGTAATTAGATATTGTTCAACAAATCTAATAAAAAATTAAACAAAAAATACATAAAAACAAAAAAATGTTTAAATTTGTATGATAAAAACATGAACAATTTGTATCGTACAGTCTCAAATATCAAATTGATTATTACCTTCTTTTTTTTGTGGGTCACGTCGTTTTTAAGCCCGAAACTAGAGGATTACCTCGCATATTTTCTGATTTTGACGGTTGGTTTATTGCATGGTTCGAATGACATAGAACTCTTGTTTAAGAATCTGAACCTGAAACGCAGTAAAACCTATCTGATTTTACTCCTTTACATATCATTGATTGTCCTTACCGGTGTGTTTTTTATAAAGATTCCGTCCGTTATGCTCATCGTTTTCATCGCGTTCAGTGCTTATCATTTCGGGGAGCAACACTTCAAAGAGAAAATTGACATTAAAAGTCCCTTGAGAGATTTTTTCTATCTCTTTTATGGCCTGACCTTATTCTTTATGCTTTTCGCTATGAATAGCAATGATACCCTTAGGATTATGAGTCAAATTGGGTTTTCAGGTATGACCGAATTTCACTTTTATCAGGGCTTTTTTCTATCACTGGGCGCAACCCTCGTTACCGGATCCATCTTGAGATTGGAAAAAATGCTTGATACCGAGGTTACACGGGAGATCTTTCTGCTGCTTTTGTTCTTTTTGATATTCAGAGTAGCAACCTTAATGTGGGCTTTTGCCGTTTATTTTGTCATCTGGCATGCCTATCCGTCTATATTGGATCAGATGATTTATCTCAAAGGTCGAGTCAATGAGTCTGGGTTTATACACTACATTAAATCCTCTTTGCTTTACTGGTGTATTTCGGTTTTGGGGATATTGCTTCTGTTCTGGTTAACATCTCAGAATACGGAAATGTTCAAGGCGCTCTTTTTTACCCTAATTGCAGCCATAAGCTTTCCTCATATTTTTGTCATGAGGAAAATGAACAATTGACAAAAGAAAAACCTCAGTGGATACTGAGGTTTTATTTTCAATCGATTTTATTTGTAAAACTTCCTTTGAATCAGGCTCCGGCGGTTTGCTTTTGAGGACCATCCATTTCTTCAAGACCCATGGATGCCAATGAAGCTTTTCTAAAAGGTTCAACCGCATCATTGAGTTGCAGGAAGCCGAAGTCAAGTCCTGCTATGGTCCTAAGCGGTCGCTCCCCTGCAGGGGTTTCAATGAGTCGCTCGAAGATTTCAGAAACAATTCCGGCATCTGTTGGTGCATTTGGGTCCTCAAACGCTGCTTTGACATTCTGTTCGAAGCCTTCAAGAAATCCATTTACATGTTGGTAGGCTGAGGCAATCTCCTCATCAGTTGGAGTTTCGATATTACCGAAGAAATTTGTCTCAAAAGGACCGGGCTCAACCATGACCACATCAATTCCCAGAGGAGCCAGTTCGTAGCGCATCGATTCACTTAAGCCTTCGAGTCCCCATTTGCTGGCATGATACACGCCAAATCCAGGAAAGGCACCCCTTCCTGCTATGGAACTCACCTGAATAATCAGACCGGATCCCTGTTTTCGCATGCCAGGAAGCACTGCTTTTGACATTCTCAAGGTTCCGACGATGTTTACATCGAGTTGATCGAGACACTGTTTTGAAGTGAACGCTTCTAGTGCACCACCGTAGCCAAGTCCGGCATTGTTGATCAATACGTCCATGGTTGGCAATCCTTCCGTGGCTTTCTCAACACTCACATCCGAAGTCACATCCACATCGAGAATCTCAATGCTTCCAGATCCACCAGTATTAAAATTTCTAAGGGCCTCGGCCGCTTTTGCATTCTTGCCCGAGGTATTTCTCATGCTGGCATAAACCGAGTGCCCTTTGCCAGCCAGATACTGGGCTGCTGCAAACCCAAATCCGGTGCTACAGCCGGTAATAAGTATTTTTTTCATGATTGAAGATTAAAAGTTTTAACGAATAGTCGTTTATGGCATAACAAATTACAACCCGCCCCAAGATTTTGGAAGCCATCTTGTTCGAAGGTCCTGTATTGTTGTTCGAAACCCTAAAAATACTTATCAGATACTAAGCCTCGACCTGAGACATCATGTAAAGCATCTCCATTGCGATCTGTCTGCATCGTTCATCGTAAGTGGAAGTTTCTCGCTCAGTGCCATCGGATTCTTTCGGATCAACGAAGCGTATGGGCACCCGAAGATCGGCCCCGGGAATGAAAGGACACGCTTCGTCTGCCGAGGAACAATTCATTACCGCTGCAAAATGTTCATTAGCGTTAAATGGGTCATCATACTTTTTTGAAAAGCATTCCAAAACCTTCCCATTTTGGGCATAGGTTATCAGGTAATGCGGATTGTCTCCACCCGGGTTTTTGATTTTGAATCCGGCTCTCTCGATCGCGTCCACCGCACTTGGATAAAAGGCCGTTGCCTCAGTTCCTCCCGAGTACGAATTGACACGGTCTTCAAGCCCGTAATGAGCCGCAGCTGCCGCTGCCCATATCTGGCTCATGTGACTTCTGCGGCTATTGTGCGTGCAGATGAAGGTCAGGTTAGCAACTTTCTTGGTATCCTTTTTGGATTTGATAAAATCTGCTACAGTTTTCAATTGCTTTTTTCGGTCCTCTGGAATGGAATCCATCTCGGCGACCGCCGACTCTATATATCTTTTCAGTTCTTCGTACATGGATGCAGAAGTTTAAGGATTCAAAGAATTCATTTAACAGCAACCGGATCCTGGTGCACAATCGTTCGATTGAAGCTCCGACAATTTGATTTTTTGCTTTTCGGATGCTCCACCTCCGGGCTTAACAGCAAAAACAGTGATGCTGAAAATACCCGTTTCTCCCTTTTTGAACTCTTCTATCTCACCTGCTGACAGGTATTTTTCGAGTATGTCATCCGGAATGATGATGGGTTTCTCTTTTTGCAAGGTGACTGTCTCGAAACCGGCCTTTTCAATATATCCCAGGTATTCGTCCTTTTGGATGGCCCCGGCCACGCATCCTGCATACATTTCAGCATCTTCACGTAGCGCCTCGGGCAGCTCTCCGATCAGCACAATGTCAGAGATACTGAAATGACCTCCGGGTTTCAACACCCTGTAAATCTCCCCAATCACTTTATGTTTGTTCGGAACCAGGTTCAATACGCAGTTGCTGACAATCACATCTGCAACATCATCATTGACGGGCATGTTGTCAATGTCTCCTTCTCGAAACTCGACATTGTTATAACCCAGCTTTTCGGCATTTGTTCGGGCTTTCTGAATCATGGCGGGAGTGAAGTCGATGCCAAGCACTTTTCCTTCTGCTCCCGTTTCATGTCGGGCGACAAAGCAGTCGTTGCCCGCCCCTGAGCCCAAATCGATCACCGTGTCGCCTTTTTGGATTTGAGCGAATTGAGTCGGGAGGCCGCATCCCAGGCCCAAATCGGCATCTGACACGTATCCTTCTGTTTCGGTGTAGTCATCGGTCATGATGTTGTATACTTTGTTGGAAGGGTCGGTGGCTCCGCAGCAAGAAGCCGCATTTTCTACTTTCCCTTGTTCCGCTATTTTCGCGTATTTTTCCCTAACTACATTTTTTAATTCTTGTTCTGTTCTCATGGTATTTTGATATTGTAATATTACGATTGATTATGTCAAATTTTTTTAGCAGCAGCCTCCGTCCGAGCACGAGTCGAATTGATCGAAGAGCGTATTGAATTGATTTTTTATCTCAGACCATCGTTCCGAATTGATGCAATAGTTGACTCGAGATCCCTCAATGGTTCCGTGAATGATTCCAATGTTTTTGAGCTCCCTAAGGTGCTGACTGATCGTCGCCTGTGCCAAACCCAATTCCTGGACCAGATCCCCGTTGATGCATGCATTGGTCTTTAAAAGATACTGGATGATGGCCACTCGTGCAGGGTGGGCAAATGCCTTTGCGGAATGCGCCAGGTCATTCTGCACGTCTGAAAATAATTCTGCTTTAGTTACTCCCATATTTCTAATTATAACATTGCAATATTACGATGACCTTTTGACATATCCAAATCCTGCAGCTCTTTTTTTTTGTTTCAACGTTCGAATTCTTGAGATTAGCATGCCCGGTTTTGATCAAATTGATTCTATGTTCTTATCTTACAGGCTGAATAGACTATAAATCACAGTACAAATAATAAAAATAACCCCCAAACATGAGTGAGCAACTAAAAAAAATAACAGATAGAAACTGTGAGAATCCACCGGCTAAATATGACGATTTGAGTGTATTGTTTCTTAACTGCACCCTGAACAGAACCCCGGTTTTATCGCATACAGAAGGCTTGATTAAAGTTGCCCAAAAGATTTTTAATTCGGTGGGAGCTTCAACCAAAATTATAAGACCTGTGGATTATGATATTCCAGCAGGCTTGGGTCTTGATATGTCTCAAACCCCAGAGTGGGACAAAGATGACTGGCCCAAAATTCAAAAAGAAGTTGACGCTTGTGACATTCTCATTTTGTGCACCTCCGTTTGGTTGGGGGAGAAATCTTCGGTTTGCAATCGAACTCTTGAAAGAATGTATGGCTATACCCACCAGTTCAATGAAAAGGGCCAATACAGGGACTATGGCAAGGTCGGGGCCACTTTGATCACAGGAAACGAAGATGGTGTCAAGCACTGCGCAATGAATATTTTATTCTCTCTTTCCCATATTGGGTATGCCATTCCTCCTCAGGCCGACGCGGGTTGGATGGGTGAAGCTGGCCCTGGACCTTCCTACATGGACGAAGGATCTGGAGGCCCTGAGAATGATTTTACCAACAGGAATACGACCTTTTTAGTCTGGAATTGCCTGCATATGGCCAGAATGATCAAAAACAATGGAGGCATACCCGCTTACGGGAACCAACCCGACGAATGGCAAGCAGGATGCCGTGCAGGTTTTGACAGTCCTGAACATAAAAGATAGTTGCAGCTAAATTTTCACTTGAGCACCCGAAACATGAATAAGAATAATTTCCGATATTGAACGGGAACAGACTTGACATCCAAAAGGTTGAATGCTCTCGGCAGTATATGAGACCTGGTGATTTCAAAGAAGAAAACGTAAGCCAAAATCAAATGACACAAACCTCACTAATCAAATGGATATCATTATTTCTGATGTCTTTCTTGAGCATATCATTTTCTGCCCAAGAGGCAGAGTTCAGAAAGTTAGATTCGCCTGAAGGTGGCGCTTTCGGTTTTATAACGGGAATTACCCAGGATAAAGATGGGAATATTTGGATCAGTTCCAAAGGAGGCCTTATAAAACACAACGGCACAAGAATTGTCACATATCAGAATAATCCTTTAAACTCGAATTCGGTAGGCACTAATAATCTTGAATCGGTTTTCGCCGACCAGGATGGAAGAATCTGGGTGGGCACCCTGGGCAATGGCCTTGATCTTCTGAATCCAAAAACGGGGATCTTCAGACATTTTCAGCACGACCCGGACGATCCGACCAGTATCAGCAACGACACAATTACTTCAGTTCTTCGAGATTCCAGAGGCAATTTGCTTGTTGGAACTCATCAAGGACTTAATAGATACGACGAGCAGACAGATCAATTCACTCATTTTAGGCATGACCCTAATGACTCTTCCAGCATCAGCAACAATCAGGTTAGAGTCATTTATGAAGATAAAAGAAGCAATGTTTGGATCGGGACTGGAAGTCCCTATGCTGACAATGGGGGAGGTCCTGAAGATGGTGGGTTGAACTTGTTTGACCAGGAGTCGGGAACTTTCAAACAATACTTGCATGACAAGACCGATGAAACGAGTTTGTCAAACAACAAGATAAGTTCGATCTATGAAGATAGTAAAGGAATACTCTGGATCGGAACTGCTCAGGTTGGAATGCATAAAATGGATAGGGAGAGAGGGACCTTTGAAAGGTGTTTTTATGACCCGTTACATCCTGAAAATTTGGGTATTCAAGGTCTGGGGAATGGAATTGCTGATTATGAACACGTCACCTTCATCACAGAGGATTCGGGAGGGGATTATTGGTATGGAACTGTGGAAAATGGAGTTTACCATTATGATGTCAGCGAGGAAAAGATCAGGAAATACGGGAATTCAGATGAGTCGTCTATGGGCTTTGAAGGTTCTGGAGCCTGGGTTGGATATACTTCGAGAGATGGAATTCTCTGGTTAGGGGCCGTATTTCCTGGTAATATATTTACAGTTAACCCCAATAAAATAAAGTTTGAATATCATTCAATGGAAGTGAATGTCCAGGGATTTTACCGTTCTTTAAATAACGATTTCTATATAGCCACTGACCGGGGCTTTGAAATTATAAAGGCAGATGGTGAGACCCTTCATCAAACAATGAACAATCCCGTATTGGAATCCGGCAATTGGGTCTCTGAATTCAAAGAAGACAGCGAAGGTAAGCTATGGGTGACAGGAATGAATGGTCTGAATTTCTGGGATCAGCAGAAAAAGGAGTGGGTGTCTTTCGATCTGAACCCTGACAAAGGTGTGGTGGCTCAGGGCAGAGCAACCTCCATGCTTTTTGACAGCAAAAATAATTTCTGGGTAGGTACTATTCACGGTCTCTGTAAAATCAATCCCGAAACAGGACAAGTTACGCGGAATTTTGTGAGACAGAGAGACATAGCCAACGTAGGCATGAATGTGATTAGTTGTCTTTTAGAGGATGATGAAGGCCGACTCTGGGTGGGTATTTTCAACGGGGGAGGGTTGCATTTGTATGATCCCGAAACAAACTCCGCCAAGGCGTACCTGAAAAGCATTGACATGCTAGACCTTTTCAAAGATCATTCTGGAGTTGTGTGGGCCGGATCCTCAGACGGGCTCTATCTGTACGATAAAACTGGAGATGAGTTTGTCAGATTTGTAAACCCATTTTTGAACAATGGAGTTCCTGAGGTGTCCAGTATTTTGGAGGATAACAACGGATATCTTTGGGTTAGCTCCTCCATTGGTTTGGTGCAGATTGATCCTGATCGAGAAAAGGTTAGCGTCTTTGATCGAGAACAAGGCATTGAAAGCTACAGGTTTGGTTGGGATTCTGGATTTAAAGACCAAGATGGAAAAATATATTTTGGGAATGATACTGGATATTATATTATCGATCCGGAATTGCTTATGGAAGACCTGAAATCACCAGAGGTGAGTCTCACCGGATTTCGATTAGGCAATGAATATGTTCTTCCCTCAGAAAATGGAGTTTTAAAGAAAAATTTGTCGGAGGCATCCGAAATTCAACTGGACTTCGATCAGAATGTGTTCTCCTTTGATTTTGCCACGATTGATTTCACGAACCCGGACAGGAATCGAATGATATACTACCTCGAGAATTTTGACAACAGCTGGTCTCTTGCGAATTCAGAGAACAGAGCCTATTATTTTAATGTGCCACCCGGGGAATATTCATT
The DNA here is from genome assembly GCA_030430615.1 of Bacteroidia bacterium. GTDB lineage: Bacteria > Bacteroidota > Bacteroidia > Flavobacteriales > Flavobacteriaceae > Lutimonas. Next base: position 5,551 of record JAUIKV010000011.1, on the reverse strand, counting down.
TCAAGTGAAGGCCAGCAAGGGATATGGTCCCTGGGCAACAAGAAAGATTAATCTGACAATTTCTCCTCCGTGGTGGAAGACCTGGTGGGCGTATTCAGCTTATGTGATCGCCTTAGGACTTTTGATTTTTGGCTTTGACCGATTTATGCGGCAAAGACTTGTTAGAATCGAGCGGGAGCGTTCCAGAGAAAAGGAATTGAAGCAAGCAAAGGAGATTGAGAAGGCCTATAAAGAACTTAAGAACACTCAGGCACAACTGATCCAGTCAGAGAAAATGGCAAGCTTGGGAGAGCTGACAGCCGGAATTGCCCATGAGATACAGAATCCGCTTAATTTTGTAAACAATTTCTCTGAACTCAGCCATGAGTTGTTGGCTGAGATGAAGGAGGAGCTTGTAAAGGGTGAAATTGACGAAGTGAAGGAGTTAAGCGAAAATATTGAGAAGAACCTTGAAAAAATTAGTCACCACGGGAAACGTGCCAGCGATATTGTGAAAGGAATGCTGCAGCACAGCAGGGTTGGCGGTGTGGCAAAAGAAAGTACCGATCTCAATAAACTGGCCGATGAGTACTTTAGACTCGCTTACCACGGTTTGCGGGCCAAGGATAAATCATTCAGTGCTAAAATGGAGACTTCTTTTGATGAGAATTTGGAAAACATAAGCGTAATTCCCCAAGATATTGGACGGGTTCTGCTCAATGTGATCACTAACGCTTTTCACGTCGTTTCTGAGAAAAAGAAACAGGCAGGTGATGACTATCAGCCAGCAGTTGTATTGAGCACGAAAAATTTATCGAACAAATTAGAGATCCGGGTCTCAGACAATGGCAATGGCATTCCTGAGAAAATACTCGGAAAAATCTTTCAGCCATTTTTCACAACCAAACCCTCGGGCAAAGGAACAGGATTGGGTCTTAGTCTCAGTTATGACATTGTTAAGGCCCATGGGGGAGAATTACTGGTAGAGACGGATGAAGGGAAAGGAACCACTTTTATCATACAGCTTCCCAAGAAGTGAGTTCAGGAGCCTGCTCTAATAGAATTGGAAGATGTCAGGAAAGGCGTTTCACGATATCCGCGTTCACCCTGATTTTAAAAATCAAAAAAGAACTTAAATCCAAGCTATAGCATGAAGAGTGAAAAAGCTCCCTGGTACTTTCTCTTTCTGCTCATTTTGGCCGGGGAATCCATATTTATCCTTCCCTTTGTCCTCGCACGCGTCTTCAGGCCTACTGTGCTCGACGTATTTGAGTTGGACAATGTGCAGCTCGGCATTTGTTTCTCAGTTTATGGCATTGTCGCCCTGGTATCCTATCTCTTTGGAGGCCCGCTGGCAGATAAATATCCCCCCAGAAAACTGATCGCGGTGGCTATGTGGATGACCGCTTTAGGCGGATTGGTCTATGCGACTTTCCCGAGCTATACGATATTGAAAATCGTCTATGGCTATTGGGGGTTTACTACTATCTTTCTATTCTGGCCCTCTTTGATCAAGGCGACCCGCGTGTGGGGAGGATCCGATTCCCAGGGAAAAGCGTTTGGATTTTTGGATGGGGGAAGAGGTCTGGTGGGCGCCCTTTTCGGTGCTCTTGGCGTGGTCACTTTTTCTCTGTTCATTTCCACAGAAATCGCTGAAGCAACTGTTTCGGAAAGCAGGGCAGCGTTTAAATACGTGATTCTGATATCTACGTTTGTGATTTCTATTGTGGGTGCATTGTGCTGGTTCTTTTTGAGGCTGGATGAAAAGTCAGAAAGGGAGATTGTATTGCCTAAGATTGCTCTGCCCCAGATCAAGCAGGTTTTGAGGTTGCCTTCCGTATGGCTATTGATGATTATCATACTTTCGGCTTATGTGGGCTACAAAATCACAGATGTATTTTCATTGTACGCCCAGGACGTAATGTTCTATGACCAGGTGGAATCGGCCCAGGTAGGAACCTTCCTGCTGTTTCTGCGACCCGTAGTGGGAATCATGATTGGTGTTTTGGCAGACCGCACCCAAACTACGCTCTGGCTGGTAGTCAGTTTCATCATCACATTTTTCGGTGCCCTTTTGTTCGCTTCAGGGATTATCTCAGATTCGACCACCCTGCTTTTCTTCATATCCATATTGGTCGTTGCAACCGGAGTTTATGCCGCTCGCTCAATTTATTTCGCTGTGATGGAACGAGGACGGATTCCTCTGGTGCTTACGGGCACGGCTGTGGGTTTGATTTCCTTGATCGGATACACGCCTGACATTTTCGCCGGACCTGCGATGGGATATCTCCTGGACAACTCACCCGGTGAAAAAGGGCATCAAAACGTATTCTGGATGCTCGCTTTGTTTTCGTTTGTCGGAAGCATTGCCTCGTGGTACTATTTCAAGTTGTATGGAAAGAAGGAATGAATTTGTTTCAAGTTTTCCCCCCTCTTACAAGCAGCCATATGGCAAAGGACATCTCACCAATGATGCTGGGAACAGCAACGAGTGCGAGAAATACTGAGGTGTATTCTTCGTAGTTCGGCATTAAGAAATGCGCTGTGGTGTCGACCATGTACATGAGGCCCGCCAACATCAGGAACAGTGCAATGATTTTTGGTCTTTGTATGATTCTCCCGAGCAGTATCAAATGGATCCCAAAGAAGAACAGGCCAATCAGCCAGATGATATTGAAAATGTCTACCTGTCTCAGAATCTCAGACTCTGTTGAGGCATCAAGAGCTAATGGAAGAGCAAAAACGGCGACACCCATGATTGCCGCATGCATCATCCGAAAGTAGGTGCTCAGGCCCGACAGGAAATGATCTTTATACAATTCATTAAGCGCCCAGGCAACCACCACATCAAAAACGACCGTGAGAATAAATGCCATTATGCCGAATCTCACCATGAGGTGGTTTTGTGTAACGGTTTCGACTGGAGATGCCAGAATCGCTTCAAGCACGAAGAAATTGGCGAAGATTGCGGCAAAGAAGATCACCAGGTAACTGGATCCTGCAATTATGGATAGTTTTCTAGGATCCATATAGCTCATAGTTGACAATACTACTTTCTTTAGTACATCGTATTCTCATTGGCAGATTCTTTGGGTATTTGCTGAATGGCGTCCCAATGCTCACAGATCTTTCCGTTCTCGTCAAATCTGAAGAAATCCATGGTTACATACTCATCGTTGCCGGGCCAGGTCTGGTGCGTATGGAGAGCGACTAGATTTCCTTCTGCGATGCAGCGAATGAATTCGATCGACTTTTCAGGATATTCTTCTTGCATGCGCTCGAAATATTCAATGAAACCTTCAGTCTCATCCTTTACTGCGGGGTTGTGCTGGACGTAGGTTTCACCAACAAAGAGTTCAACCGCTTTTCTGGGGTTTCCTTCGTAGGCCATTTTATAGAAGGCGATGGAGTTCTTTTTATTCTCTACCAGGTTCATGTTCAATAGATGGGTCGGAAATTGCGATTTTCAAATTTGATTTGAATATGGATTCGATCCATGCACCAAGATACGAAAAAGGAGAATTTGAAATTATGGGAGAATCCTTTATCTTACCAACTTATGTCTGACATTTGCTCCCGATACTCTCAGATTCGCTCGCGCTCCGAAGAGCTGTGTTCCCCTTTGACGCCCGAGGACTATGTCCCTCAGGCTGATTTTTTCGCAAGCCCGCCCAAATGGCACCTGGCACATACCACCTGGTTCTTTGAGGAGATGATTCTTAAAAAGTATGTGCCGGATTACAGGGTTTTCGACAAAGATTTCTCCTTCCTTTTCAACAGCTATTACAACACGGTCGGGGAACGAACTGTCCGCAATCAAAGGGGGGTCATCACGCGTCCCGGAGTCGAGGAGGTATACAAGTATCGCCATTACGTAGATGAGCACATGAAGAAATTCCTTCAGTCAGACTTCCCGAAGCAGGCTGAAGAAATAGTGACCCTGGGTTTGAACCACGAACAACAGCACCAGGAGCTTCTTCTGACGGATTTGAAATACACCTTGTCGTTGAACCCGATCCATCCGGTTTACAAGGATGGGTTTGATTTAACAGACACAAAGAAGAAGGAAGAAGGTTTTGCGACCGTAGAAGAGGGAGTTTACGAGATCGGATTTCAAGGTGACGGATTCTGCTTCGACAACGAGCTGGGACGTCACAAGGTCTATCTCAATCAATTCCAGATCTCAAAAGAGTTGGTGACGAATGCAGAATATCTCGAATTTATAACTGACGGCGGATACCAGGACTTTCGGTTTTGGCTTGATGAAGGTTGGGCTTGGGTCAATGCCAATGCCAATGAAAAGAAGGCGCCCCTATACTGGACGAAAAAAGACGGACAATGGCATGTTTACACACTTTCCGGTCTGAAACCCCTGGATCCGGAAGCCGAACTCTGCCATGTTTCATACTATGAGGCTGCCGCTTTCGCCAGTTGGAAGGGGATGAGACTTCCCACAGAATTCGAATGGGAAGCCGCATCAGATCTCTTTGATTGGGGAACCCGTTGGGAGTGGACGAATTCTGCCTATTCGCCCTATCCGAATTTCCAAATCGCAGAAGGCGCGGTAGGGGAATATAACGGCAAGTTCATGGTGAATCAGATGGTGCTCAGAGGCGCATCTACAGCCACGTCTCCTGGACACAGCAGACCTACCTATAGAAATTTTTTCCATCCCCAGTTTGAATGGCAATTCACTGGAATACGACTGGTCAGATCATGATAGAAAAGTTCAAGCAAGAAGTGGATGCGGGTTTGCGCATGACCCCTAAGCAGCTGCCTTCCAAGTATTTTTATGACAAGAAGGGAGATGCGCTTTTTGTGGAGATCATGAAGTTGCCAGAATACTACCTGACCCGGGCGGAGCACGACATTTTCAAAAACAGGACCGAAGATCTGATCCAACTTTTGGGTTTTGGGCCGGACGACTTTCTGGAGTTGATCGAATTGGGTGCTGGTGACGGGACCAAAACGCTTGAGCTACTAAGAGCCCTTTGCGAGGAGGACTATCCCTTTGAATACTGTCCGGTGGATTTCTCACAAAACGCTTTGGAGCTCCTCGAGGCCGACCTGAAAAGCAAGTGCCCCAAACTCCAGATCAACCCACTGAGGGGGGAGTATTTCGAGGTGCTGAAAAACTTCAACGGATCGCATCACAAAAAAGTGGTTCTCTTCCTGGGTTCCAACATTGGAAACCTCAGAGATGACCGGGCTTCCGTTTTTCTGCATGAATTGGATCAGACCCTGAATGTCGGGGATCGCCTGTTGCTGGGAGTTGACCTGATCAAATCCGAAGAGGTGGTTTTGCCCGCCTATAATGATTCCAAAGGCGTGACCCGCGAGTTCAATTTGAATTTGTTGAGACGGATCAACAGGGAGCTGGAGGCGGATTTCAACCTGGAAGGTTTTGAGCACCGACCCGAATACGACGAGTCGACAGGTATCGCTGCGAGTTACCTGGAAAGCACACAAAAGCAGAACGTTCGCATTAACGGAAGTGTATATTCCTTCGAAAAGGGAGAGCGCATCCTGACGGAGATCTCCAGAAAGTATAACGAAGACATTTTAACCCACA
>JAUIKV010000252.1 GCA_030430615.1 Bacteroidia bacterium | reverse complement strand
AAGGGATTGCGATCCGCCCATTTAGCTATGTTGTTGACCAGGGTAGAAGAGGACCCCAGCCCCCAATTCCTTGAAAACTCCAGCGCGGTCCTGACCTGACAACCTTCAGAAGCTGTCAAAAAACGTGAATTCATTCTACGAGCAGTTCTCAGGATTCTTTGCAATTGCTCTCCCACATTTGCATCCCCGGAATGCTTGAGAAGTTCAAAATCCTCCAGATCGAATTCGGCCGCAAACCACGTCTTTTCATTTTCATCAACACTCACCCAGTGGAGCAGACCGGTCTCGGTCTCTTCGACCACCAGATCCTGCCCGGGCACCGTAGGAACAGCCAAACCGATGGCTCCTTCGAGAATCAGGTATTCTCCGCTGATCAATAATTTTCCATGGCTGTAATACCGTGTCATTTCAAAAAATTATCAGGCAAATTTAAGAAACTATTTGTCGATCTGGCATGGATCGAGGCTTATTCCTCTTCACGATTGTAAAGGGGGAGCAGCAAAAAGGACAACCCTCCGAAAAGAAGGACCATGACGGTTTGAGCCGTCCACATGATCCAACCAAAGGCTAAAGAAGGATTCTCAGGTATACCATAGAGCGTCAATGCGCTGGCGACAAAAACCGGATACGTTCCAAGGCCCCCGTTCGTAAGAGCCATGCTCAGTCCACCTACCACGAAACCAACGATAATCGCTCCAAAAGCCAAATGGGTGGTTTCAGGCAAGGCAAATGTCACCACGTAAAACATCAGTACATACATCACCCAAATAAAGAGGGTGTGAAAAATAAAGGGCCACTTCTTTTTCATTTTGAAAATACTGCTCACACCCTGAATCAATCCTGTTACAAAGTTCTGCACCTTGATCACAAGAGGGTTTTTGGACTTTCTCAGTTTCCATAAAACGAGAATTCCAATGGCAAAAATCACGAGAAGGATGATCAGCGTATAATTGCTTCCCTCTTCTTTCTCACCAAACAAGTAGGAGGAGATCAATTCGGTTTGCATGAAAAATGCCAATCCGATTATGCTCAGGAGCATGATCACATCGGCAATCCGTTCGGAGACAATGGTGCCGAATGCTTTCTCGAAAGGAATGTCCTCATATTTTGTCATGGCCGTGGCCCTTGCGATTTCGCCTGCGCGCGGCACAATCAGGTTCACGAGATAAGCTACCAATACAGCCATCACATTGTTCCAGAATCGGGGTCGATAACCCAAAGGATCAAGCATGAACTGCCAGCGGTATGCCCTCGACAAATGACTTAGGGCACCCAACAATAGAGACAGCCCCACCCACCAATAATTGGCGGTCGCAAACGAGTTCTGAATGGACTCAATGTCTTCAGGTCTCAGTTTCGAAAGAGAATACCATATCAGGAAAACCCCCAGGGCAATCGGGAGTAGCGTGAAAGTAATTTTTTTAATATTGATCCTCAAAAGATCAGGTCAATGAATTGTCTTCCTCGTTGGGAAATACGATAGACGGTTTGAAGTTTTTCGCCTCTTCAAAATCCATCATAGCGTATGAGATGATGATAATTATATCGTCCTTGGCAACCCGTCGGGCGGCCGGACCGTTCAGCACGATGTCACCGCTTTTACGAGCTCCCTTGATGGCGTAGGTAATAAGCCTTTCGCCATTGTTGATGTTCACAATATGAACCTTCTCCCCCTCAATGATATTGGCCGCATCCATCAAATCTTCATCTATTGTAATGCTGCCAATATAATTCAAATCAGATCCGGTGATGCGCACCCGGTGTATCTTTGATTTTACAACTTCAATATTCATAACTGGCTCAACCAAAATTTTGCGGTGCAAAGTTACTCAATTTAACGCTATGTTGTCAATTAATCTGACAGGCCCAGCGAATGCAGCAACAAAGGCCCGGTATTTCTTTGAAGGATCATAGGATATGGCGGGCGCCAGCGTATCACTTTCGGCAATTTCGAAGTACTCCAGTTTAAGGAAAGGATTCGATTGAAAGGCTTCGTCAGCCATTTTGTGAATGTTTTCGAAACCGGCTCCATTCTGCAGCATTTCCTTGCCATTCCGGAGTGTTTGGTAAAGAAGGGTGGCCTCTTCACGTTGCTTTGCATCGAGTCTTTGGTTTCTCGAACTCATAGCCAGCCCATCTTCTTCTCTGTAGATTTCGCAGGGAATGACTTGTACAGGAAGGCTTTGATTTTTCACCATCTTTTTGATGATCTGCAGCTGTTGAAAATCCTTTTCCCCAAAATAGGCCTTGTCGGGTTGGGTAAGACGAAACAGCTTGCGGACTATGGTGGCCACCCCATCGAAATGACCTTGACGAAAACGACCCTCCATGACCTTGTCTAGGCCCTGGAAATCGAAGAGGTCGGAGGCAATCTTATTCTCGTATATGTCCTCGGGCGTAGGAATGAATACCGCATCACAGCCTGATTCTTCCAACATATGCAAGTCGGTCTCCAGAGAAATGGGGTAACTGTCGAGGTCTTCCTTGCGATCAAATTGAGTGGGGTTGACGAAAATGGTGGCCAGGCAAAGGTCATTTTCATTCTTTGATTTCCGAATCAATGACAAATGGCCCTCGTGAAGTGCTCCCATGGTCGGAACCAGCCCAAGCTTTTTTTCGGGGTTTAGGTTCGAGCGCCATTTCCGAAGTGAATCGACTGTTTTAAAAACCTTCATTTCCCTTGTTAAATATTGTTAATGAGGCCGTCAAACTTAAGATTTTCATCCGACTTTTGTATATATTTTTGTAATTTTGCAGCAATCCAAAATAGAATGAAGAATGAAAGATAAGAGAATTCTCTATATTTCGTCAGAACTCACTCCCTATTTGCCGGAAACCGAAGTATCGAAAATGGCTTTTGAAGTGCCAAAGGAGATGCATCACCAAGGTGCCCAAATAAGGATGTTCATGCCGAGATTTGGAGTGATCAATGAGAGGAGACACCAACTGCACGAGGTAATCCGACTGTCGGGAATGAATTTGATCATCAACGACATGGACATGCCCCTGATCATCAAAGTGGCCTCGGTGCCCAAGGAGCGAATGCAAGTCTATTTCATTGACAATGAGGAATATTTTAGGAGAAAGGCGGTTTTTACCGATGAGGACGGGAATTTGTTCCCCGACAATGACGAAAGGGCAATATTCTTTGCAAAGGGTGTTGTTGAAACCGTCAAGAAGTTGAACTGGGCGCCGGATATCATCCACGTACATGGATGGATGGCTTCTCTGCTCCCGCTTTATCTGAGAGAATACTACAAGAATGATCCGCTGTTCAAAGACAGCAAGATCGTAACCTCTGCTTTTGATTACAAAACGCAGGGCGTCTTGAGCAAGGAAGAGCTTGTCGATAAAATCAAGTTCGACCAGATTAACGAAGAAAAACTGGGGCCGTTCAAGAACGGCAACAAAAATAGTTTTGTGCGAATTGCCATCGAGAATTCGGACGCGGTCATAAGAGGCAGTGAAGAATTGAACGCGGAGCTCAATTCTTTTTTGGACGATCTGGACATCCCGGTTCTCGACTACCACCCCCTGGAGGGCTTAACTGAAGCCTATTCAGACTTTTACCTGAACAAAGTATTGTAAAGCCTACCCCAAAAACCAGGAACGCATTTATGTCATTTAGCAAAGCAGCCATTTTTAGAAATATTGGTGCAGGAGTCCTTTGTTTGCTCGGCATCGTCGCTTGTGAAAGAGACCTTGAAGACATCGCAGTAGACCTTGCCGGACAGAGACCCTTCGGAGTTGGAGATTCAATTCTTGAGGTGATTGCCTACAATGTCAGCATTGA
>JAUIKV010000251.1 GCA_030430615.1 Bacteroidia bacterium | reverse complement strand
CTTGTGATATCCGATGGAAGCTTGAGTTTGATCTCATAGTTGCGATCTGTGTCAAAATTCGAGACGATAATCAGTTTTTCCTTGTCCGACCAACGAACAAAAGAGAAAATGCGGTGATCATATCCGGGGGTTTGATCTTTGTTGAAATAGTGAATCTCCCTGTAATCTCCCATGAGAGCCTCGCTTTCCAGGGTAAAATTGAGCAGGGTTTTGTAAAACTCGCGCAAATCCCTCTCCTTGGCAGATAGGGACCCGCCGTCAAATTTTTTTCCGTTCATCCAGCGCTGATGATTAGGCACTCCGATGTAGTCAAAAATGGAAGTCCTGGTCGGGCTTCCAAAACCGGCATTCTCTGCTCCTGGTTCTCCCACTTCCTGACCGAAGTAAACCAGGGTGGGCGAGGTGCTGATCGTCGTTGACACTACCATGGCAGGTTTCCCTTTCTCAGCAGATCCGGCAAAGTCAGGGCTTGCAATGCGTTGCTCGTCGTGATTTTCCAGAAAATGAAGCATGTGATGCTCAATATCCTGAATCTCTTCCTGGACCTTGGGGATATGATCGGTCCATCCGTAACCCTTGACAATGTGTTTAATCGAGTCGTAAAAGGCCACCTTGTCGTACAGATAGTCCATTTTCCCTTTGTGGAGATACTCTCGGTATAGGGAAGGATTGTAGACCTCAGCGAGCAAAAGAGCCTCGGGAAATTCCGTTTTTATGGAGGAGTTGAGGTAGCTCCAGAATTCAACCGGAACCATTTCGGCCATGTCGTAGCGCAGGCCGTCAACGCCCTTGCTCAGCCAGAAGTGAGCAATGTCCCTGAATTTCTTCCACGAATCCGGAACCTCTTTGCCTTTCCAAAAGTCATTGTGAGCCTGGTGACCGAGAGAGGCATATTTCTCAGGAAGCTCCTCAAAATCTTTGCCTCCGTCAGGTCGCACCCCGTAGTTGATCTTGACAGTTTCGTACCAGTCATTCATATCGGGTCGTGATGCTCTTGATCCGTTGCCGGTCCATTTTGCAGGGTTTTCGTCAAACTTTCCATCTGCCTGGGGGTGCTCTTCACCACCCAGGGGCAGATAGCCGTCTTTCCATTGAGGTACCTGAAAGGACTCGCCAATGACATAGTAGAAATTATTGTCTTTTTCATAGGCCACCGAAGTATCGTCGTCCGCTCCGAAGTCGGATACTCCTTCAGGGTTGTTCTTGCCTTCATACTTGCGGGCGACATGATTAGGTACGATGTCAATGATGACCTTCATGCCGTGCTTATGAGTCCTTTCAATCAGGGCCTCGAATTCTTCCATGCGTTTCTCCGGGTCAACCGCCAGGTCAGGGTCTACACTGTAATAGTCCTTCACCGCGTAGGGAGATCCTGCCCTTCCTTTGACCACATCGGGATCATCATTTGTTATCCCGTAAGCGCTATAGTCGGTCACCATTGCATGATGAAGTACACCTGTATACCAGACATGTGAGACACCCAGGTCATGTATTTCTTTTAGAGCTTTGTCGTCAAAGTCATTGAATTTTCCAACCCCGTTCTCTTCGAGAGTTCCCCAGGGTTTGTTTCGCGTGTTCTCGTTGCCAAACAGGCGTGTGAACACCTGGTAGATTACCTTTTTTCGTTCTTTCACAACAGGTTCTTTAGTTTGGTTTACTCTTTCTTTGTCACACTGTGTCAGAAATAAGACTGCCAGTATCAAAAAAAAGAAATTTGCTCCTTTCATCGCCTTTTTTATTCAATTTTTTCCAACAACACAATAGTAAAAGGAGTATCCAGCTTGACTTTGCCTCCGGAAACTTTTGCTTGGGTATCCGAATACGCATCCCTGAGTTGTGTTCCATCTTCAAATGTGTCACCGATGCTCAGTTCCTTAGGACCAGCATTTAGGTCCAGGCCGATCAGCACCTGTTCTGAAAAATCAGGATTCGAATACGTCCTTGAAAACAGATAAGGCACCTTGCTGATCATCGCATGGCTTCCTGCACCAACGCTCGGATGATCTCTTCTGAACCTACCCAATTTCTGCCAATGATTTAGGAGCTCCTTGGTTTCCGGATCATTTTGAATGTCTTCCCAATTCATAAAAGAACGAAGAGTCGCGTCACCTTGTGTTCCTTCCACAATAAGGTTTCGTGCACTCTCGTCACCGTAATAGATCTGGCAGGTGCCAGGTGACAGGAGTAATTTCGTTGCTGTTTCCATGGTTCTTTTTCTCTCTTTGTCAAAGGGAGAGCCGTCATCGTGGGAAGTGAGATAATTCAGCACCTGAATACCGGAGCCTTCTCCATTGACAGCATTAGCATAGGTAGAGAAAAGAGACTCATATTCCTGATTCGCGCTTTTCTTGAACTCAAAATTGATCATGCTGTCAAAACCGTGGGCGTAGTAGTTCACCTTGACATCCCCAAAGTCAAACTGGTTTCCTGAAGAAATGATGTCATAATCATAGACCTCCCCGACCGTGTAGAACGTGGTTTCATCGAGCACCTTTTCGGGATGCTCTTTTTTCCACTCTTCAAAAGCTGCGTTACACTCCTCTTTGAACTGGCTCCAAACCTCCTCTTCGATGTGTCGGACGGTGTCTGCCCGGAAGCCATCGATGCCAAAATCCCGAATGAAATCGGTAAGCCATTTGATGATATAGTATTTTGGGGCTCGAGGATATCCTGTTCTCGCAAAGAAGGCCTCCAATTCTGCCATTTCCTGTTCATAGCGCCCTTCTTCCTTCCATTTTTGAACCAAGGCTTCGGGCAGGGCGACGGGCTCATCGGATTCGGTTCTGATATCGGGCAGATTCTCAACCAAGGTACAGCGAACGGCGTTCTCGTAGGAGTCATAAGTGCATTTGGGTTCGGTTCTTACCCAACCGTCGGGCCATTGTGGGTCTTTTTCCGTCACAGGTCCTGTATGGTTGATCACGGCGTCCATTACAATCCGGATTCCTTTGGAATGAGCAGTGGCAACCAACTCGGCCAGGTCCTCCATGGTTCCGAAATTGGGATCGAGAGCCGTCCAGTCTTTGGTCCAGTACCCGTGAAAAGCATAGGTGAAACCCGTTCCTTCATCCGTGCCCCCGTGAATCTGCTCGACGACAGGAGTGAACCATATTGCGTTGACACCCAAGTCGGTGAAATATCCTTCTTCTATCTTTTGGGTGATCCCTTTGATGTCTCCACCCTGGAACCCCCTGAGCGGCGCTGTGGGCAGCGTTCTGTCGTAGTTGAGATCGTTCCCGGGATTCCCGTTGTTGAATCGATCTGTCAGCAGGAAGTAAAGATTGGCGCCCCTCCAGTCAAACGGAGTGCCCTTTTTCGCATTCACCTCAGTCTGTTCCTCATTGTTCGACCCCTGGTCTTCTTTCCCTTTTTTGCAGCCCAATGTGAATGAGGCCACCAAAAAGAGCAACAACAGGCTCATTCCAAAATCATGATTCAAATGTTTTATTCTCATTGCATTAATTCTTAAAAGTTCTTTTGTCTTTTCCATGAATTTCAGATCATTGCTTCGTGGCAAGGACCATGACTCCCTTCGATTTCAGCTCAAGTTTCTCTTTCCACAGCACTTCCTCACGATTGATCACATTGATGAGGGTTTTTCCATTCAGGTTCATTTCCTCAAAGCGGGGCAAATCCAAAGAAACGGGTTCCTGATTTTTATTGATGATCAAAGCCACGGTTTCTTCATTAATGGATCTGAAGAGCACATAGATCCCGTCATTGGGGGCGAAATGCGTGGTTTTGCCCGAATGAATGGCCTTGCTGCTTTTTCGGAATTGAAGAAGGGCTCTTGAAAA
>JAUIKV010000250.1 GCA_030430615.1 Bacteroidia bacterium | reverse complement strand
TAATTCGTATTTTTAAAAAAGCATCTTGCCGACCTATTCGTACACGGGATACCAGTTGCGAAGCCTCACATCGATATCCTTGGATCCGTTGTCAACAAGCTTTTTGAATGCAGCGGTGTCGCTCATGTCGGGCCTGCCCCTGTAGTGGTATGGGTAGACAACGGCAGGCTCAAATTCGAGAACCGCACTGGCCGCCTGGTTGATGTCCATGGTATAGGGCAGATTCATGCATACGAAGGCAATGTCGATTTCTTGAAGCCCCCTCATCTCAGGAATGTCTTCGGTGTCGCCCGAGATATAAACCCTTTTGTCGCCCAAGGTAAGGATGTAGCCGTTACCTCTGCCTTTGACGTGTTTCGCGTCTGGCGCTTCAGGCAGGTTGTACATGGGAACCGCCTCGATCAGAATGCCCAGATCCCCGTGTTTCCCACCGTTGTTTACGACAGATGTATTCTTCTGATACTTCTCAGACATATTGTCCCTTACCGCCTGTGGCGCTATGATAGGCGTCCCTTCAGCCTCAATCCCATCCAGTGTATCCTCATTCAGGTGATCGCCATGAATGTCTGTGATCAGGATCAGATCAGGTTTGTCCAGCCCGTCAAATGCCTGCTTGCCACCGTAGGGATCGACATAGATCGTTTTATCATTGAACTGAATCATCAGGGTGCCGTGCAAAACAGGCTGAATCGTCAGTTCCCCTTCAGATGTGGTGAAATGATCTGCTTCCGGGCGCTGTGCCTGTGCTCCTATCGTGAAGGTTGAGATAAGGAGAAACAAGTAAATATTTTTCATTTGTATCAGTTTAAGGTTCTTTCTTTTTCATTCCAATGCGCATACGGTGTGTTCTGCTGGTAAGGTTAAAAGAGCTTCTGAACCTCCAGTCTGAGAAAGCCGAGTGCCGCCTGGGTTGGCCCCTCTTGGTTCATGACGGATTTCATCACTTCTTCCTGAAAGCTGGCAATATCCTTGACATCCTCTTTTTCAGATGCACTGCGAATGATCTTTACCATCACGCTTTTTGATGTCTTTACCGCCTTCCATGCCGTATCAGAAACGTAGATCTGTTGCGCGAGGTTGTGCTCGAATTCCTGCTCGATCACTCCAATCAACTTTTGGGCGTAGGCCTGAATGTCTTTTCCTGATGGTTTCACCCGGAGCAGGAGCTTAGAGGGAGAAATCCGCTCGAGAAAAATTGTTAGTCGCTCATAAGCCTGGAGCCGAAGGGGCAGGGCAATTTTCTGACCTTCCTTTCGGATTTGAAAATTTCTTCGTTTTTCATCGTTGCTTGCCTGGGTTTTAAAAAAATACATCGCCACAAGACCAGTTACGATTGCAGGCAGAGTGAAGGCCAGGACTTCAAAGATTTTGTTTGTTTCCATGTATGAGTGTGCTACCTTTCAAAGATAAACTTTGTCGCCCAAAGAGCAAACTTAATTTATACTGTAACCCGGATGCTTCGAATATTGATCTGAGCTTCAAAATTTTGTCACAATTGTTACACAGATGTGAATTTCAGAACTTTAATGATATTTGTCACTGAAAATGCAATGCTGCTACCCTAATTTTGACCCATATTAACGGATCAAAACAAGCCTAAATACGGGCAGATCAAAAAATTACTCATCATGTTAAACAAATTTGTACAATACATTCTAATTTTTTTCAGCACGGCGGCAATCGCTCAAGTGGGGCATATTATGCAAGGTGCTGGTGCCGTAAACATGTCTATGGGTGGCGCTGCTACGGGGCAGCCTTTGGATATAACCGGTGCAATGCAATGGAACCCGGCTGCCTTATCGACTTTTGACGGCACTAAGCTAAAAGTTGATGCAGGGGCATTTTTCTCATCTCCCACAGTGTATTCAACACTACCTACGCCCAATATGACATTCAGCGGCTCGACCGAAGATGACAGAGGTACTTCTATCTTGCCGGCTCTTGCCATTTCATGGGGCAAGGAGGAATCCAAGAGCAGATTCGGTGTCTCAGCTATAGGAATCAGTGGCTTTGGAGTTACTTTTCCCGTAGACGAAAATTATCCGGGGGACAGGCTAGGTAACCCAAACCCGAACTTTGATCCGAATGCGCCATCCAATCCAATAAACTGGCCTCAATTTGCAGGTGGATTTGGTCGCATTGAATCGGACTACATGCTTCTGCAGGTAGGCTTCACCTGGTCGTATGCCATCAGTGAAAAGTTTTCTATCGGTTTACAGCCTAATTTCAATTATTCAAGTCTGAAACTCGAACCAAATCCTTTGGCAAACCCAAGCATGCAATTCGGTTATCCAAAAGGAGAGGCTACAGCAACTGGATTTGGTGGGCAAATAGGATTGTTCTATGATTCTTTAAGCGGATTTAAGATTGGAGCGTCTTACAAATCACAACAATACTTCAGTGAATTTGATTTCGACAATGAGTATCTGGACGGCTCGGATGCGCCTAGCGCGAAGTTCACAATGAATTACCCTGCTATTTACTCCATTGGTATGGGTTACTCAAAGGGTATTGTAGATTTTGCTTTGGATTATCGTTATGTTGATTATGAGAATACCGATGGATTCAAAGAATCTGGATGGACTCAATTTGCTTCTGTACAAGGATTTGGATGGGAAAACATTTCCGTAGTTTCAGCGGGGATTCAGCTAAGTGCAATTAACAGACTGCCCTTGCGATTCGGATATACATATAGTTCGAATCCGATCAATGAGGAACTCGCTTTCTTCTCGGTTCCGGCAACAGCAATTATAGCACATGCGTTCCAATTTGGATTTAGCTATGAATTTACAGATAACTTCATTTTCGACGCGGTGTATCATTACGGTACAAGTGCTGGCAAGACTTCAGGCCCTTTGTTGAACCCTGGTTTCATAACACCTAATGACCCTCTTGGTGCAATTCCAGGCTCCGAAGTGGCTTATGACATGACGACTTCCATGATCATGGTGGGTCTGAATTTCAACCTCGGCGGAAAAGACACTGACGGAGACGGCGTGAAGGACAAGGACGATCTTTGCCCTGAAGTAGCAGGTCTTGAGCAGTTCAACGGATGTCCGGATTCAGATGGTGATGGCATTCAAGATTCTGAGGATGCATGCCCGAATGAGGCCGGTTTGGCTGAATTCAACGGATGCCCTGACAGGGACGGCGATGGTTTCCCTGACAAGGAAGACATGTGCCCCGATGAAGCAGGTCTGGAACAGTTCAACGGATGCCCCGACACCGATGGTGATGGCGTCATGGACAAGAATGACGAATGCCCCAACGAGGCAGGTCCGGTTGAGAACAAAGGATGCCCTGTCAAAGATCAGGATGGCGACGGTGTTCCGGATGCAGAAGACAAATGTCCTGGCGTAGCCGGCGTCGTTGAAAACTATGGTTGCCCGATGATCACAGAAGCGGCTCAAACCGAGCTGACCAATTTGGCCAGAGCGATCTACTTCAGAACTGGAAAAGACTCGTTCACCGATGAGACTTCTATTCGACTCGAAGGCGTGAGCAAAATACTCGCTGAATACAAGGACGTCAAGTTTGTCGTTGAAGGTCACACAGACAACACAGGTAGTGACAAGATCAACAATGAACTCTCTCAAAAGAGAGCCGATGCCGTGCGAAACTATTTGATCGAAAATGGCTTCCCTGCAGAGAACATACGTTCAGTAGGTTTTGGCTCTGCCAATCCGATAGGCGACAACACCACTTCAAAAGGAAGACAACAGAACAGGAGAGTTGAAATTCTCGCTGAGAAAATGTAATTCCTTTTCGAAAGGATTTGAAAGGGCCGCATGTCTGCGGC
>JAUIKV010000249.1 GCA_030430615.1 Bacteroidia bacterium | reverse complement strand
CGCATATGTAGTGGATTTTTTTATTTGTCTCGTTCTGATGACTTACGGCGTATTCGTCGTACCAGTCCTGTATCGTTTTCATGCTTTCTGTGTATTTTTGTCTAAAAGAATAGGCTTTGATTCCAAAGGCCGAAAAAATGGTTTTAAGTCATAACTGATCTATATCCAAGAAGAATATGGGTCGTTATTGAGGTAAATATAGAAATAAAAACAAAAGATATGGCGAGAACACCATCCAATATGATTCCCCTGATGACCAGGGCGCCTCAATTTGAAATCCTGGATACGGTAAGTGGGAAAATGATGTCATTGAGCCAGTTGAAAGGAGAGAAAGGCACCGTGATCTTCTTTATCTGCAATCACTGCCCTTTTGTTATCCATGTAAACCAGGAGCTGGTTCGAGTAGCCCGGGATTACGCTGAGAAAGGAATTGGTTTTATAGCCATCTCGTCGAACGATGTTGAGAATTACCCGGATGACGCCCCCGACTTAATGAAAAAAGTGGCTGAGGAGCAGGGCTACCCGTTTCCTTACTTGTACGATGAGACCCAGGAAGTCGCCAGGGCCTATGATGCTGCCTGCACGCCTGACATTTTTCTCTTTGATTCAGATTTGCGGTTGGCCTATCGTGGTCAACTCGACTCTTCGAGGCCCGGCAATGAAATTCCGGTAACCGGAGAGGATCTGCGCAAAGCCCTGGATGCCGTACTTGAGAATCGATCAGTGCCCGGGGAGCAAAAACCGAGTCTGGGTTGCAACATCAAATGGAAACAATAAGCTATAACCAGCCCCGGCGCTTCATGAGCTGCTCGATGTGGGCGATGTGATGTTCGCTGTGCCAGGCGTAAATGCCTATGTTCTGCTCCAGGCTTACCTTGCTGTTTGACTCCGGATGGATAAAACAGCGTTTCAGCTGATCAGGATTCAAGCCTTGTAAGAGATAGGTCCATTTGGCGTGAAGAGCCTCAAGAGCCTGCAGGGCCAGGTCTACAGGGGCATCTTTTGTGTCAGGGAGATTCGCCCAGCGATCTTCAAAATAGGCTTTGATCACGGGCTCTTCCTCTGTCAGTGTCCATTTGAATCGGATATAGCTGTTCATGTGGCTGTCAACCAGGTGGTGCAGCACCTGGCGAATCGTCCATCCACCGTCGCGATAAGGCGTGTCAAGTTGCTTTTCAGAAAGATTCCGAACGAGGTAGTTCAATTTTTCTGGAGGTTCGTCCAAAATAGAGATCCAGGCCTTGATGTGTTTCGGGGTGATGACTTCAGGCAGCTTTACTTTTCCTATCGGATATCTTAGTTTTTCTGCTGTAAGGTCTTCCATTTTTTGATTTGATTGTGATCTCAAAGGAGCATCAGAAATTTCCGTATAGCGTGAATAAGGGTCCTGAAAAATCCATTTGGAACCTGCCGTTCCAATTGTCCTGAGCGATTTTTGCATTGAGAAAGAAAAACCGGTAGTCAAGTGCCACCCCGAAATTGCGAAAAATCTGGAAGGAAACATTCGGAGCGATGTTCCATAAACCGCCCGAGTATTCATCGACCGTTATGCCAAACCAATCAACACGGGCTCCCAGCACCCATCTTTCATGAGGGCTGAAATAGTAATAACCTCCGACATTGGGAAGCGGCAAAAATGCACTAACCCGTTTTTTCTCAAATTCAAGATCACCCTGATTGGTTCGCACCTCGCCCTCGATGAAAGCCCCTACCTGAAAAAGGTGTGATCCGAGTCCAGCACCCAGAAGATGTTTCGATTTCTTGATGAACGCATATGAAAAAAATACCCGAAAAAGAGCAAATTCCACACCAGCTCGTACAAAGGACCCTTCTTCAAAAATGACATCCTCGAATTCAATATCTCTGGGAAGAGTTGCGCGGTTAGCGTTATTCACATTGAAGTATTCCCCTGAAAACATCCATTTCTTGTTCCGGGAAAACCTCCAGTCAAACTGTATGAAAAACGTAGTCTCGTTGTCAGAAAAACCAAAGGTTTCGTCAAAATCGATCTCCTCGTTCGGTGACGAACCGTCAGCTCGCACAGCGACATTTCTCGCAGGCACAAATACCCCCGCTTTGACCTTGAAACGGTCTATCAGGAGTGAATGGGTCTCAGGAATAGTATCCTTTTGTCCAAAACTTAAAAGAGGAAACAAGAGGAATACGAAAAGTCGTTTACTTAGACTCAAAATCAAAAATGTGGAACTTAAATCTGAAATGAAATTAAGCAAAAAAAAGAGAAACAAACAATCAAATTTGAATCTCTTCTAGGTGAAAATATTGGCGCTGTTTCTCTACTTTACAGCCATCAGCTCCACATCAAAAATAAGTGTAGCATCCGGTGGTATTACACCACCTGCACCCTGGGAGCCGTAAGCGAGGTCTGATGGGATCACCAATCGTGCCTTGTCTCCAACTCGGAGCAATTGAAGTCCTTCATCCCATCCTTTGATGACCTGCCCGATTCCAACAGTAAAGTCGATAGGTTCCTTTCGCTGATAAGAAGAATCGAAGACCCGGCCATCAGCCAGCTGTCCTTTGTAGTGCACCGAGATTTGCTTTCCTTTCTCAGCAGGGGCTCCTGATCCTTTTTGGATGATCTTGTAGCGCAGTCCGCTGGAAGTCTTTTCGAAACCTGCTGCGAGCTTGTCCAGCTCTTCATCTGCTTTTTGACGCATTTCAGCCAGTCTCCTTTCTCTTTCCCCTTCAAAGGTCCTGTAGGCTTCAATGGCGTTGAATGCCTCTGCGGCCTTGCCTACGCGAATGACTTCAACAGATTCGATCTTGTCATCCTGGGCGATGCTGTCTACCACTTGCTGACCTTCGATCACCTTGCCGAAGACCGTGTGCTTGTTGTCGAGCCAAGGCGTGGGTACGTGGGTGATAAAGAATTGACTGCCATTTGTGCCCGGTCCGGCATTAGCCATCGAGAGAATTCCGGGTCTGTCATGCTTCAATTCCGGGTGAAACTCGTCTTCAAAGTTGTAGCCAGGGTTTCCGGTGCCTGTTCCCTGTGGGCATCCTCCCTGGATCATGAAATCGGGGATGACCCTGTGAAATTTCAATCCGTCGTAGTATTTCTGTCCCTGGGGCTTTGCCGAATTTTCCATATTCCCTTCTGCAAGGGCTACAAAATTCCCCACCGTGCCAGGTGTTTTTTCGTACTCCATCTCAAGGAGAATATCGCCTTTATTCGTTTTGATCTTCGTGTATAATCCGTCGTTCATCGCACTGGTTTTTAGTGAAAGGCAAATATAGTTTTTAATTGACGAATTCGGCAAATCGAATCTGAACAAAATCATTTTAAGACAAGTTTATGATTTAAGTAGAGCATTCGATAAAATATTCGGTTTGTTTCAACGTTTTATCTCTAGAGAAAAATTCTTTAACGATATGAAAAAGTTGAGTTTGTTTTTGGTCCTTTTACTAACCGTCCAGTTCATGGTGGGTCAGTTGCAGCAGGAAAGCTTCAATTCTTCAGACCTTCCTGACGGATGGACCTCAATAAATGTGAACGGTTCGAAAGACTGGCATTTTGGATACAATGGAGTGATGCCACACAGTGGACCGACAATTGAATCAGAGTTTTCAGCAGGGGCTGCTCTGTTTATCAATTCTGAAAAGAATAGCCCGCACCAGGAAAAAATCAGTTTGAAGGCGCCGCCGGTTGACCTGTCTGAGGCGGAAAGTGCGCGCATTGAAGTTACCTACAACCTCCAGGTTGAGGATGACAAAGGGAACTTCTCGATCGAGGTTTTTGACGGCACATCCTGGCAGCAGGTATTCTTCCAGGACAGCAGCTCGCCGAAAAACACGGGATTGAACGAAATG
>JAUIKV010000248.1 GCA_030430615.1 Bacteroidia bacterium | reverse complement strand
AAAACTGTTCTCTTCTGCCGTGGCGATCTGGCTGGCCCGGATGCATCCCTTCACTCCGTTGTTGCATCTTATCAGAATGCTGCCGTCTACATCCATCGGATTGTCGTCATAGAGATAATTCAAATCCGACAAAACGGTATTCACCCTGAGGCCAGACACGTATTCGATCATGTCGAAGGCATGGGTGCCTATATCTCCAATACAACAGCTGATACCGGATTTTTCCGGTTGCAGGCGCCAGGTGGACTTCCTGCTCTCAAAATCGTGAATGACCGGATTGATCCAGCCCTGGAAGTACTGTACATCGATTTTTTGAATCTTTCCGATAACCCCCTCTTTTATCATGGATCTCATTTGACGAATCATGGGATAACCGGTATAGGTATAGGTCACTGCGAAAACCTTCTGACTCATTTTCTGAAGCTCAGCCAACTCAACCGCCTCATTGAACGTGGTTGTCAAAGGTTTTTCACAAATCACATGATAACCGTTCTCCATGAGCAGTTTGGCATTTTCGAAATGCAGGTAGTTTGGAGTGAGTACTGAAACCACCTCCATTCGTTCGCTTTCAGGCAATTTTCTCTCCGCCTCAACCAGCGATTCCGGAGAAGGGTAGACCCGTGTAAGATCTACCCCTAGCCTTTCCCCGAAGGTAAAGCTCTGATCGATATCTGAGCCGAATACGCCCCCAACAATCTCAAAGCGATCAAACATGCCCGAAGCTATCCGGTGCAATACCCCGATCATGGAGTTGGCACCTCCGCCGACAAATCCTAGTTTGATCTTTGAACTCATTTCTTAGGAACTATTTTAATTTCAACTCACCTGCAGCTTTAAGGATCAGGCGTCGCGTGGCTTCTATTCCTTCTAACTCAGTCATGCCCTCCCCTTCGAATTCCACACCTATATATCCCGTGTATCCACCGTCTTTGACCACCTGCATCATTTTGTTGTAATCGATAAGGGGTTGATTGCCTTCATCGTCAAAGTCGTAGGCCTTGGCACTTACTCCCTTGGCATAGGGCAACAATTCCGCTACCCCTTTGTAAATATCGTAAACGTCCTCGCATTCTTCGGCGTTGATCGAACCATAGCTCACATTGATGCAAAAGTTTCCAAAATCCGGCAGAGTCCCGCAATTCGGAAGATTGACCTGTTTCATAACATTGGCGAGCCATTGCCCGTTCGAGGTGTACCCCCCGTGATTCTCCACGATGACGTTTATTCCCTTTTCAGCTGCGTAAACCGCCAGAGCCGACAGTCCTTTGACAGCAGCTGCTGCAACTTCTTCTTCGGATCCTTCACCGTGGGCGTTTACGCGGATCGAATGACAGCCGAGATATGCAGCCGCATCCACCCATTTTTTGTGGTTGTTCACAGACTGATTGCGCTTGACATCATCCAGCTCTGCCAGATGGCCTTGGCCATCCACCATGATGAGAACGTTCTCAACCTGGTAATGTTCACTCCGTTCCTTGAGTATCATCAAGAGCTCTTGCATGGCCTCTTCAGGATCATCTCCCTTTTCTAAATATTTATCATAAAGGGCACTGACGTATTCAATGCCTGAGAAACCCAGTTCACTGGCTTTTTGAGCGAAGTCAACCGGATCCAATTCACCTGACTGGATCATCTTATGAAGCGACCACTGTGCAAGAGAAAGTTTGAACCATTCTTTCTCTCCCGAATCGTCACTTTTGATTTGACCGGACTCGACAGAAGACTCCGAATCGGATTCAGAAGGCGTCGAACTTGAATCTTTGGCTTTGTTACAGCCCGTAAACAAAATTAAAACAAGAAGCGCAGCTATCAGCCGCACGGCTCCATAGGAACGTGTTGATGTCATACAGAAAAATTAATGGACCCTAATCCACTGTGAAAGTAACAGATAATGACGAGTTGACTGTGTATTTTTATTCAGTGAAAGAAATTGTACAACCTATTACTCTGAAAGAACAGTCTGAAGAAGGCGGCTGCGGTATTCCACTGGTGTGCATTTCTCCTGCTTCTTGAAAACGGTGGAGAAGTATTGACTTGTCGCGAAACCACAACTGTAGGCCACCTCGGCGACACTCAAATGCGGACTTTCCAGCAAAAGGGTCTTGGCCAGCTCCAGGCGCTTCATGCCGAGATAGCGCATTGGGGTCGTGTTGGTCAGCTGCCTGCAATGGTAGGTGAAACGGGTGAGTCCTACCCCTGCTGACTCAGCCATCTTTTCAATGGTCCAGGACTCCGACAGCTTCTTTTCCAGCTCATTCAAAAAGAGCTTGACGCTCCTTGAACTATCCGTAAGCGCCTCATTAAACACCATATTCTTCGAATCCATGACCTCAAGGACCAGCAGAAGAAGTTCATTGACCAATAAGCGAAGCTTTGAAGAATGACTACCGTTGTCATCTTCATCCACGACCTGACCAATCTTCGAAAAGCACTCGCGTATCTTTATATTTCCTTTCCAGAGCCATTGGTCATTCTGGCGCAGTATCTTTGTCAATCTACTGAGGTCGCCATCGGTCAGCATGATCCAGTCGGGCCAGACCCATTCCTGGTGAGGTCGTCTGATGCCCAGGTCGATGATCACCCAATAGAATTTCCCCATGCCAATCGTCGGCTGCCCAACCTTATGGGCTTCCCAGGGCCTGGTTATGGTCAGGTGATTCGGCTCGAGCTCGATGCTTTGATTTTCCTGTGAATAAGGCATAGAGCCAGATTCGAGAAAATGCAATTCAATCCCTTCATTGCGGTGCCAGTCAAGACCCCAATCCTGAGGTTCCTTGGCGTCCCAGTAACCCACAGAGCTAAGGCCCAAGGTATCATCTGACAACCGGTCGCCCGGATACGTGTAACGGGCAAGAGCCTTGAATTTAACTTTACCGCGTTCTACTGCATCTACAAGCGGAAGGCACGTATCCGCATGATACACAACACCGCCTGCCACATAAGGTTCTATAGTGTGTTTATTTGCTTTCACTGAAATATTTTGAACATCTTTGATTCACAAAGTAATAACTTTGATCTGATTTTCACAAAATTTTAAGAACCATTTCTATAGACATTGTTAATAGAATTGTTCAAAAGATTACGAAAACGTTAGAGTGATATCAGTGCTTGTGTGTACTTTTATCTCTGATTTGATTGAATATTTGCGATGAAGGAGCAACTGTTTTGGATATTTGGCATCCTTATAGTAATTTCGCTAACGAATTGCAGAAAAAAAGGAGGTGAAATTGAGGAATCCCAAATTCGAGAAAAAGTTTGGACACAGTTGTTTAACGGCTCAGATCTCTCTAATTGGAAAGCAAAAATAAAAGGGTATCCCCTCGGGGAAAATTTTGGTAATACATTTCGGGTTGAAGATGGTAAAATCGTCGTGAATTACAGTTCCTATGATGATTTTGACAACAGATTTGGCCATTTGTTCTATGACATACCGTATTCGAATTACAGGTTCAGGATGAAATACCGGTTTGTCGGTTCACAGGCGAAAGGAGGTGAATCATGGGCAACGAGGAACAGCGGGGTGATGATTCATTCCCAGTCACCCGAATCCATGCATGTCGATCAGGATTTCCCGGTATCTGTGGAAGTTCAGCTTCTTGGAGGTTTGGATGAAGAAGAGTCAAGGCCGACGGCTAATCTCTGCACTCCCGGCACGCACGTGGTCATGAACGATACCCTGGTCACAGAGCACTGTGTCAATTCTGATTCTGATACCTTTTATGGTGACGAATGGATCGACCTGGAGCTGTTGGTTTACGGAGATTCACTCATAGTGCATTTTGTGAACGGCACCGAAGTTCTAAGATATTCAAAGCCGGTTATTGGCGGGGAATACAATGAATTGAAG
>JAUIKV010000247.1 GCA_030430615.1 Bacteroidia bacterium | reverse complement strand
GGTGCTGAAATTGCTGTAGCTGATCCAAACCTCAAGATGAGATTTCTTCAAAAAGTATCAGACCTCAATAAAAAATCTGGATACTTTTGATCTCAACTATCATTCTACAGGAAAAATACAAAGTGGTTCTTCATGGAAACCGGTTCGAAGATACCTATGCTAGGCCCGAATTTGGAATCGTGGTAAGTCCCAATCTATTAAGAAAAGGGAATATGTAACATATTCCCTTTTTAATCATTCAAAATACTGTGATCTCCTGAAAAAGAATCCTGACTACTCAGGCAAAAAGCGCTTTTTGCCCTCGAGTCCGAGAACAAAGGCATCCCGGTAACCGTCGTTTTTCATCTGCATCATATGTGCGTTGGCTTCTTCAACACTAGAAAACACACCAGAATAAAAACGGTTGAATCCGTCATCATAGCGATAATTGAAGAGCCCGGATGACTTATCGTAGGTTCCGGTCTTCACTTTCTGTACGAAAGCCCCGATTTGAACTGTATAGATAATGTTGTTACTGTCGAAGTCGTAGGCACCGCCTACCATGTCTTCGCCCAGTACTTCTTCAATGCGCTCGATTTCAGCTATGTTCTCTGCCTCCAACAGTATTTCAAGATCTCTGAGATTGGCGGCTTCTTCTGCCAGACGGATGGTTTCGGAGTCTACTTCTCTGAAAGCGGCTATGTAGGCTTCTTTGGAGCCGTTGGCCTCTACATCCAGCATAACAGGTGCAGTAGGTTCGTTGTCGATGACCTTGGAGGCAAAAACATTGAGTTCTTCACCTTCCGTTTGAACATCTGAGGCGAAGTAAAGCACGTTGCTGTTGTCTACAACTGGAAGAATCTCACGTTCTACGCTATTGATCTTATTTCCCAGGTTTTTGGGTTCGCTGTAGGTTCCATCTTCGAAAAGGTCAACTGCCAGTATATCTGTTTTACCGGTTGAAAGAGGGCCGTCTGAGACAAAATAGAGGACCGAGTCATCATCATTCAAAGCGGGGTAGCCCGTTGAATGTTTCTTGCCATTGAAGTTCATCATCTCGAGGTTGACCCATTCCCCCGCTTCGGTCACATCTGCTTTGAAAAGTTGTAGCTGCACCGATTTTTTGATTCTGGCATCCGTTGATTTTCCTTCCTTGACCTTAAGTTTCCTGTTGGCGCTGAAATAAACTGTTTTCTGGTCTTTGGTATAGGCAATCATGTCCTCCTGAACATCGAAATCAGGATCGGCAAGCAATACATCGTCAACTTTGAAATAGTCGTCATCAGAAGTTTCTTCGGTCGCAACACTCCCTAAATCCGCATAAGGACTGTTAAAAATGTCATCTGCACTCGCATAAGAAGCTTGTGAGCTTTGTGCCATCATTCCAAAAGGGACAAGGGCCATCATAATGGTCATTAATTTTTTCATCGATCTATGTTTTTTGTTGAATTAAGGCAGTCTTTATAGAGGGATAAAAAACTTCTTCAACTTAATAATTTATTTATGCGTCTGATTATCCGATACTTATTAGTTATCAAGATAGTTATCAACGAAAAGAAAGCCGCTGAAGACAAAGGATTTCATTGTAAAAAGTGAGTGATCCAGACGTTCTCAGATTTGCATGTGTCTTGATGTTTAATTCAATAGAAAATCATTGTATTCATTAATTTTCAGTAAATTAGACCTTATGCATCAAACCTCTCGTCACCTGGCCGCAATCATGTTTACCGATATTGTCGGGTATACCGCTTTGATGGATGAAGATGAGAATGCTGCTTTCGAAATGCTTGAAAGAAACCGATCAATTCACAATGAGATTATAAGAAAGTGCCAGGGGAAGTTTCTAAAAGAGATGGGAGATGGCATTCTGGCAAGTTTTCAAACCGTGACAGATGCCATTTACTGTGCTGGTTACATCCAACGTGCCTGTGAGAAAGAACAGCATTTGGATTTGAGGATCGGTATCCACCAGGGTGAGATAGTCAACCAGGGAGATGATGTATTTGGAAGCGGGGTGAATATCGCTTCCAGGATTCAGTCGATTGCGCCTGTTGGAGGCATATGGGTTTCTGATTCGGTTCAGCGAAACATTCAAAACAAAAAAGGGATTGAAGTTGAGTTCGTCAAAGAAGAATCCTTAAAGCATGTAAAACAGCCGGTGCGCATATACAGCGTAAAAGTGGATTGCGAAAAGCTTGACAAAGAGCAGAGAGATCGGATTAAAGAGAGCAGTTTCAGTTCGACGATCGGCAAGAAGAATTCGATAGCCGTTCTCCCGTTTGTCAACATGAGCAGTGATGCCGAGCAGGACTTTTTCTGTGAGGGCATTTCAGAGGAAATTATCAATACCATAGTTCAGTTGCCTGGTCTGAAAGTTGCCGGCAGAACCTCGTGCTTCAGTTTCAAAGGGAAAAACGAGGACCTCCGCCTGATTGGAAGTCAGCTCGGAGTGGCCAATATCCTTGAGGGAAGCGTCAGAAAATTCGGAAAAAGGGTGCGGATCACGGCCCAATTGATCGAAGTTTCAACAGGTTTCCATCTCTGGTCGAAGAAGTATGATCGCGATCTTGTAGACATCTTTCAGATTCAGGATGAGATCGGGCTCGAGATCGCCAACCAACTTCAGGTTACGTTGCTCGGAAAGACTGTCGCACCGAAGACGCGAGAGCAAACGCGAGATGTTGAAGCTTTTCAACTCTATTGCAAAGGAAGATCACTCTACTACAAACGAGGAATGGCCTTGTACGAGGCACTTCGATGTTTTGAATCGGCCCTAGCGATCGATCCCACTTATGCCCTGGCTTCGTCAGGACTGGCAGACACCTATGTCATGCTCAGTTTTCACGGATACCTTTCTCCTACGGTTTGTTGGAAAAAGGCCATTCCGGCTTCAGAAAACGCCGTTAAATACGGCCCGGACCTGGCCGAATCCAGTTGTACACAGGCCCTGATAGCCTTGCTTCACGACAGGGATTCGGAACGAGCCGAAATAGAGTTTAAGAAAGCCCTGTCGATAAATCCTCTGAATGGTCAGGCAAGAGTTTGGTACGCATTATTCTTGTTGACCTATGTCCAGGAGCGTTTTGAAGAAGGAATCGAGCAATCCCGGATCTCTATAGAAAACGATCCCCTTTCTTCCTATGCGTATTCTTGTTTTGGACTTGTTTTGGCATCTGCAAATGAGGTTGACGAAGCGATTGAAATGGCTAAGCATGCGGTGGGTCTGGAGCCGAATGCCATGCTACCACGTTACACCTTGAGTTACTGCTATTTATGTGCCGGGGAGTATCATAAGGCAATGGATGAGGGCCAGCTCGCCCTGAGTTCGTCGAACCGCCATGCATGGAACCTCAATTTGATGATGGCTATATACATGGAGCTGAGGTTGGAAGAAGAAGCATTGAAAATGTACAAAGAACTGGAGGCCATGTACAAGGAGCACAGTGCTCCTCCCTCGAACCTGGCTATTGCGGCAGCGGCTGTTGGAAAGAACGAATATGCTCTTGAATTATCCCGTATTGCTATCGATATTAATGACCCTTACCTGCCCTGCAAAGGAATCAAAGATCGAGCTTCAAAGGCTTTGCGCGAGATAGACGGGGTAGATCAGATATTTCCTAATCTGACTTTGTCCAAAAGTTGATGATTTTTCCTTTAGTTCACGTCAATCTCTCAGGATATCGATGCCTATGGTCGAGCTCGATTGTCCTCCTTCATTGTCTCGAACGGTTAGCTTGATGGCTCCGGGCCCGGGAACGTCTCCAGCGAGAAATCCACCCTTGATTCTGAAATCTTTGGCGCCATTGGGGATCTCCGTCTGGTCGGAAATGATCGTGCCTGCGACACCCTCTAAGGAATGACTCGAGTAA
>JAUIKV010000246.1 GCA_030430615.1 Bacteroidia bacterium | reverse complement strand
ATGCTCGCGTCTGAAACCTCTCCGTATTCTTCTTTTGTTTCCCTCTGACACCCATGAAAAATTATGCCTAAAAGCAGCAAGGTGAAGAAAAGTTTGGAAGTTTTTATCATAAGCAATTATTAGTTCTGTCAAATATAGAACATGAATCCAAAACTAATGCGCATCGCGTCCCTTCTTTTGTCTCCTGACTCAAAGGAGTTGTCAACGAATCCATTAAAACTGATGTCTTTCCAGCCGTAGTCCAATTCAAGGCCAATGGTCATCCGGGGAAAGGGGTCATACATGAGGTTCACAATGCCATAAAAATGAGAATTGATGAAATCTCCCTGAATAACAATCTCTTCCTCATCTTCAATTCTCAATTCAAATTCCTGAACGTCATTGAAGTTGTATCGCGTGAATCCTACTACAAAATTCGAATGTAGTTTTCTGGTAAGATAATACTCATAAGAAGCCCACCCACCTGCAGCAGGAGTCGAAACAAAGTCGCCATTTACGTTGAGATATCCGTCATACCCCAATCCCGCCAGGCTGGTCATATAAGCGGTGATGCCCTTCCCGCCAACTATTTGAAATTGCAGCATGTTTCTTTTCGAAGTGACATACAAACCCGAAAACGAAAAGCCATAGCCAAAAATATCATCTAAATCATCCTCATACTCGTAGCGTATGTTGCGAGCGATGGATGACAATCGCAAATGTCCCCAGGGGAATGCCTTTTTAAAGGCTACCGTAAGATCAGGTGTCACCTGGTTCACTTCCTCCACATTCAAGCCGAACTCCTCAAAAGATACGTAATTAGTTATAGGCGCCTCCAGGCTCAATTCATAGATCCAGTTTTCATTTTTGAAGGTATTGGAGTATTTTATGTGAGGAGTGCGTATCCAGACTCCTGATGGAGGTCCTTCCCACTCCATAATATTGGGCCAGAGCAATTCATCTCCGAAGTTGTTCCAATTCTGACCGATCTGCCAATGTCGGGTTTCAACGTAAGCTTTTCGAAGCCTCATGCTTCCATTTCCTCCCCAAAAATCAGACTCCACAATGGCATATACGCGTTGGCCGCTTTTCTTCTCAAAATAAGTAGCTTCGAATTTGAGCTGGGTCTGATAGAGATCCATGTGGAAGCTGGGATTGTCGTCTGTTCCGAATACGTCAATTATTCCCACGTTAAACGTTTCATTACCCTGAAGCCCTCCGAAGGCATCATAAAAGCCGTTGAGCTTTATATTTGCCCCCAGACTACTTTGCAAGACAGGCCTGCCGTTGAGGGAATCCTTCGAGCTAACCGTCAAAAGCCTTTCCTGGGAAAGGGCCATTAAAGGAAAAAGCAGGGCAAATACAAGGATTGGTTTCATTGAGGATCAGGAAATAAGTACCAAGGTCTAATTTACTAAAAAAAACAGGTACTGCCCTATTCGATTCCACCGACAGGATAGTGTGGCAGATCTTCGTCCTTTTTCTTCCGCAGGTCAGGAGAGTAGTAGAAGAAAAGTCTCAGCGTGTGATTGTGATCATATTGATAACCACTGTATCGCTGTTGATAAACGGACATGTACCCGAAGTCGAACACCCATTCTTTGCTGATTCTTTGGCTGATGCCAACAAAAAAACGGTTTTGGTCGAAGGTGTTGTAGACGATTTCCGAGCCGAAATGAAAAAGAATCTCATCAGACAGCACAAACCTCGGTGCCTTCGGATTCTCAAAAACCTTTATTGAGGCTGAGAACAAAAACCTGACGCGGTTGGAGAATCGTATGCGATCTACTTCGCCTTCCTCGTTCAGAACTTCATGCCAGCGTTGTTCGTTTCGTATCCTTTGAAGGAAGTTTACCCGACCGTGTACGCTTCTCCACAGCAACTGCTGATAAACTCGTCTTTCGAGGGCATAGTTAAAATCTCCTTCACCATCTGGGGTGGCCAACCATAGTAGGGCACCTCCTGCTGCTACTGAGAACTTGTCATCGATCCAGTAAACGCCTCCCAACCTCAAGAAATAGAAATTAGGGTCCTGCAGAAAATTGGTTCTCCGAACATGGAAGTCGCCCATGGCACCCCAACGGTTACTCAATCTCCATGTTGAATTGACACTTGTCCAGAACTGGGCCTGGTCGTTAATCTCTTTTTCTTGTTGCTCCTGGGACCAGCTCAATTGAACGAGGAAGTGCAAAAGCAATGTGAAAAGAAACCATTTCTTCATAGGTAGGGTCTTGAAACGAAGGACAAAAATAAAAAAAGACCCAGACATATTAGTCCGGGTCTTTTATACTATTTAAAAAAAAATCAGATTACTTTTTCAGCGCTTTTGCAACGGCATCCGCGTATTTTGGTGCTACTTTCGAAGCTGATTTTGGATCAGTAACGTCAATTGCGATCACCCCCTGCAGCTGTTGACCATCAGGCTTGTCCAAATCGTAAATCACAGTTTCCAAATTATAGGTCTCGGAAGTATAAGTCCTTGTTTCAGAAGGGACATAGGTTCCACCATAACCGTAGCCATATGGCGAATAGACACGACCATAGTACCCACCGAATCCTCCATAGTAACCTCCATAATACGATGGGTAATATCCACCAGAGACATAACCACCGGTCTCAGAAGTCACAATCTCCTTGCTCATGTCCTTCAACACAGTGAGAACAATTCCTCTGTAACCTTCATTCTTTATGATCTGAACCTTCTGAGCTACAGATTCTTCCGTTTGCTTTTCGTTGTGCTTCATAGCAGGGAACTTCTTATAACTTTCTGTGGCGCTTATACCTGCTCCACGCAACCTTTCTGCAATCTCTTGCTCAAAACGTTGTCGGCTCGTCATATCATCAGACCTGGCGATGACTAGAATATTCGCATCAGCTAGGTCACTGATCTCGTCACCTTTCCAAGAGTCAATAATCTTCACTCCTGAACAACTAATCACAATTAAGGCAGTTATAAACAAACTGGCTGCTAATTTCATTTTTTTCATGGTACTATTTTTTATTGAATGGGATTCGATTAAGAAACAAATATAAGCGTTTTTTAGTTGGATTCCTTCGAGCTTTTATAAAAGGGTTTTACCTCTTTAGACCAATACTTAACTAATGTGTCATTTTTGAAATTCAGAGACTGTAACCACGACGATCTGAACGGTGCAATTCGGGTCAAAATAATGCAAAAAAATCTTGCAGGATTCTATTCCATATGATACATTTGCAAACCGAAATTTCTCTCTTGAGAAAGTTCTGGGAGAGGTGCCAGAGTGGTAATGGAGCAGATTGCTAATCTGTCAACGGGCAACCGTTGCCGGGGTTCGAATCCCCGTCTCTCCGCAAAATTAGAATTAGATGACCCTCGGGGTGTAGCGTAGCCCGGTTATCGCGCCTGCTTTGGGAGCAGGAGGTCGCAGGTTCGAATCCTGCCACCCCGACCAAACAAAATCCTTTCGAACGGATGTTCGAGAGGATTTTTTGGTTTCAGAGCGTCACAAGTTTACTTGTGTAAGCGATAGAAACCAAAAAATCCGAAAATGCTCCAGCATTTTGAAAGGATTTTGTTTGAGTTCATCCCAAACCAGGATCACCGACCGTAGGGAGGTAATCCGAAGGAGACCGCCTCCAAACCAGGATCACCGACTGTAAGGAGGTAATCCAGGGGAGATCAACTTCAAACCAGGATCACCCCGTTGTCTCTCGTTCAATCAGCTTCGTTTCAAGCTCAATGCTTTTAAAAATGGGTTTCTTTCCTTTTTTTAGGGTTTCTATTTCAATGAATAACTGATCAAAAGCCGTTTCACCCATACGAAATCCGGGCTGATCTATTGTAGTGAGAGATGGCGATATGACAGACGACATGAACCAGTTGCTGAACCC
>JAUIKV010000245.1 GCA_030430615.1 Bacteroidia bacterium | reverse complement strand
CATTTTCAATCGGTACGATTGGATCGAAGACCCGGAGGTTCCACAAAAAATAACACGGTTTATTCTTGAGAACAATCCTGACATTCTGGCCTTGCAGGAATACGCCCCGCGGGAAGCCACTATCTCAGGATATGAATACAAGTATGAAGAGGTAAAAGGTCGCAGATCGACATATGGGATGGGAATCTTTAGCAAATTCCCCATAGTGCGCACAGGCAACCTCGATTTCGAGAATTCCACGAACAATGCCATTTTTATTGATGTCCTCATGGGCGGCGATACGGTCCGAATCTACAATGTGCATCTGGAATCCTTTGGGATACAAACAGACAGTCTGAATATTTCGGGCATCAATGAAAAGGATTCGCGCAAGTTGATTAAGCGCTTGAAAAGCTCATTTGTGAAGCAACAATATCAAGTCGATAGGCTCCGGGAACATCAACTCAATTGCCCCTACCCGATCATTCTTTGTGGTGATTTCAACAACACGAATTACTCCTGGGCCTACAGAAATCTAAAACTCGACCTGCAAGATAGTTTTGATGAAGCTGGGAAGGGTTTTGGCAAGACTTATTCATTCAACGGCTATCCACTTCGAATCGACTTTGTTCTGCCTGATTCCCGGTTTAAGGTAAACGAGCACAGGAATTTCGAGATTGGACTTTCTGATCACGAGCCCGTACTCGTGAAGCTCAGCCAATGAAAAAATTACTATTTTTGCGGCTCAAATGAAACAGGATGGTGCAAGACAAGAAAGTCGCCTTTTACACCCTAGGTTGCAAACTTAATTTTGCGGAGACCTCGACGATTGCGAGACGTTTTCAGCACGAGGGATTCGACCGTGTGGAATTCGATGAAAAAGCCGACATCTATGTGATCAACACCTGTTCAGTGACTGACAATGCAGACAAGCGCTTCAAGACCATAGTCAAGTCTGCTCAGAAACAGAATGAAAACGCGTTTTTGGTGGCCATAGGATGCTATGCCCAACTCAAACCCGAAGAGTTGGCACGTGTGGATGGTGTTGACCTGGTGCTTGGAGCCAGTGAAAAATTCAAGGTTACCGACTACCTCAATGATCTGGCGAAAAATGAGATTGGTGAAATTCACGCCTGCGAGATCGAAGAGGCCAATTTTTACGTAGGCTCCTACTCTATCGGAGACAGAACACGGGCCTTTTTGAAAGTACAGGACGGATGTGATTACAAGTGCACCTTTTGCACCATTCCCCTTGCACGTGGGATATCGCGAAGTGACCGCCTTGAGAGTGTATTGAAGAACGCACGTGAGATTTCTGAAAAAGGAATCCGTGAGATCGTTCTCACGGGAGTCAACATTGGCGACTACGGAAAGGGAGAGTTTGGAAACAAAAAGCACGATCATACGTTTTACGACTTGATCGACGCTCTAGATGGTGTCGAAGGCATCAGCCGCCTCAGGATTTCTTCGATCGAACCGAACCTTCTAAAAAATGAAACAATAGAATTTGTTTCTCATTCGCGAAAATTCGTGCCTCATTTTCATATTCCGCTTCAAAGCGGTTCCGATTCGATTTTGAGAAAAATGAAAAGAAGATACAACCGATCCGTGTATACAGACCGAGTTGAAACAATCAAAAGGCACATGCCCCATGCTTGCATTGGAGTGGATGTCATCGTCGGCTTTCCGGGTGAGACCGAGGAGGAGTTTCTTGAAACTTACCAATACCTCTCTGAGTTGGACATATCCTATCTTCATGTTTTTACCTATTCGGAGAGGCCAAACACACCGGCCATTGAAATGGAAGGCAGCGTTGATCCCAGAGTTCGTCAAAAGAGAAGCAAGATGCTAAGAGGCTTGTCTGTCAAGAAGAGAAGAGCCTTTTACGAGTCTCAGATGGGGACCGAGCGCACCGTGCTTTTTGAAGCTGAAAACAAGCTTGGCTATATCCACGGGTTTACCGAAAACTATATAAAAGTGAAGGCTCCCTGGAATCCGGAATTGGTCAATACACTGCATAAAATCCGCCTCACCGAGATTGACCAGGACGGAATTGTGCGTTTTGAGTGGGTGACGACCGAAGCGCTTCAAATGGAATAAACACCTTGCTTCCCAGATGAGTGATAAAACTACGATCTATCTTATTCCAGGGCTTGGCGCAGGATCTGAGATCTTTGAGTACCTGAGCTTGCCCGTGGATCGCTATGAAGTTCATGCATTGGAGTGGCTTATTCCGGAGTCAGAGAACGAAAGCCTGGAAACCTATGCGATTCGCATGGCGGCTTCTGTCAAAGAGAAAATGCCCGTGTTGATCGGGGTTTCCTTTGGAGGCGTTCTCGCCCAGGAAATGAGCAAGTTGTTTCCGACTAAAAAAGTCATTATTATCTCAAGCCTTAAGATGCGTAGTGAATTGCCAAAGCGATTGAAGCTCCTTCAGAAATTGGGATTGTACAAATTGCTACCCACTAAACGCATCTCAAAAATCGATGACTTTTCAAGGTTCAATTTCCATCAGACTGTAAAGAGAAAAGCCGAATTGTACAACCGGTACATGCGGGTCAGAAACGAAAAATACCTAAATTGGGCCATAGAAACTGTGTTGCATTGGAAAGGGGATGGAAATATTCAAGATTTAGTGCACATACACGGCACCCGGGATGAAATTTTTCCAATCAAATACATTGAGAACTGCATTCCCGTCGAAAACGGCACGCATGCAATGATCATTACCAAAGCAAAAAAAATCAGTGAAATCATCACCAATTCGTTAGAATCATGATCATCGAAACCACATTCATCAAGGATTTGCTTCTTTTGACCCCCCAGGTTTACAGGGATGAACGTGGCTATTTCATGGAATCCTACAATAAACTTCGGATAGGCAAGATGATCAAGACTGACTTTGTCCAGGACAACGAATCGCTTTCGAGAAAAGATGTGCTCCGAGGTCTGCACCTCCAATTACCGCCTAACGCGCAGGCTAAACTCATCCGGGTCATCAAAGGAAGCATTCTCGACGTTGCTGTTGACCTGCGAAGAAATTCGGAAACATTCGGACAGCACTACAGGCACGTTTTGAGCGGAGAAAACAAAAAACAACTATTCATCCCAGAGGGATTTGCCCATGGATTTCTTACCCTTGAAGATGACACTTTGATCAATTACAAATGTTCGAACTACTATCATGCTGAAAGCGAAACTTCTATCCTTTGGAATGATCCTGACCTGAAAATTGATTGGGGCATACAAAATCCAATTTTGGCTGAAAAAGATCTTTTAGCTGAAAAATTCATTACATTTGAAAATCCCTTTTAATTTTAACAACACGGATTATGAAAAGATCGTATCGATTCATTGCGCTGTCCGTCGCTGTTGTTGCAGGCTTGTTTTTCATCAACGCGGACAAATCGATCAAAAAAACCGAACCACTACTTGTGTGGCGCGCGAGCGTGTTTTGGCGCTGCGCTTGTCGCGGACCAAATTTAATAAAATAAAAGAAGCGCAACCTACGTTGTACTATCATTTGTATTCAAATTTAAGTCGTAATTTGATGCGCGTGTTACGCGCAGCCAATCGTTTATCGTTGCGCTTGAGTAGCGAAATAGCCGATGAAAGTACCAGCCCATCTGCGCCAACAACGTAAGCAGCGATCGCCAAACAGTGAGGAAACAGCACCATGTGTCGCGTATTAGTATATTTGGGTAAGCCCACAGCAATTGAGAATTTTTTATATAAACCGGATAATTCTCTGATTAAGCAATCCTATGATCCGCGCTTTATGGAATATATTCAAAACCTAGCCGGGTTTGGTATGACAGCCTGGGATAGGCAGTCTACGCGGCCACATTTACCTTATGTGTATCGTACCGATTCGGTTGCGTTTTTTGATCACAATTTAAAATTACTGTCTAAAAAAATCCAAACCGATTGC
>JAUIKV010000244.1 GCA_030430615.1 Bacteroidia bacterium | reverse complement strand
GTTCACTTTCGGTTATGACAAAACACCCAGCCTTGTCAATGTGGACGCAGACCGCACATTGCTGGCTGAATGGACCGATGAAAAGTCTACTGCCAACCTCATTCATTTGTATTCCCACGGTGGGACCTATGAGGCGCGCTACGAGGCCATTGAAAAGCTTTCGCTTGTTCAGGATAATCCTGAGGCATTTGAAGTAATGGTCGCTGCCCTGGACGATCCTTATTTCGGTTTGAGAAAAATGGCGATTGAGAATATAGACCTTTCTCAGCCCAGTGGGAAAAAAGCGTTGAAGAAGATTGAAAAAATGGCATCCGCCGATTCGGCGACGTTGGTTCGTGCCGAGGCTCTAAAAAAGCTGTTTGATTATGACGGGGATAGCTACATTCCTATGTTTAAAGACGCTTTGGCTTCTGAATCCAGCGCTATTCAAGTAAATGCCTTGAAAGCACTTTACTGGACAGACGAGCAGGCCGCCCTGGAATACGCGGCAGGGATTCAGGACCCGATGGAAAAAGAAAGCATGAAAGACGCCTTGATTCCGGTTTACATCATGAGTGAGAATGAATCAGAGACACCTTTCGTTGCCGACAACCTGGTTCAAGGTATGTTTTTCACTGAAGACCGGGAGAAGATGGATATCTACAAGGAAGGATTTCAATGGGTGGCCGGAAGTGACAACGAAGAAGCGACCCAGATACTCGTGGATTCCTTTGTTCAGCTCGGTGTTCAATACAAGGCGTACGGTGCCGACCAGATCGCCAAACAGGTTCTTTATCAGGTGTTGGAAGCCAAGAAATCATCTACTTTTGAAAACAAGGACAGCCTGGTTCAAATCGTAGAGGAAGGGCTTAGCAAACTTGAATAAGAAGAGCAGAGCTTTGTAAAAAGCGGGATGATAGAATAATTCAGGGTCTATACGCCTTGAAGCTTCCATCTTTGTAGAAAACTACGATACGTTCAATTTCTTTTTGGTCGTCAGTAGGAGAAAGGCTGTCGACTTCTTCGGTAATTCTAACCTCGGGTTTCTCACTGGAGACTGATGCGGCATTGGGAAAAGAGCCTTTTCCGTTTAAGAGCCAGTACAGCTCAACTTCGTCAAACTCCTTGACAACACGCATTACAAAATCCAGACTTGGCTTGTTCCTTCCTGAAAGCAAATGCGAAATGGAGGATCGCTGCACTTGAATGCGTTCGGCAAAAGCAGACCCCGACAGCTGGTAATAATCCATTATTCTGCGGAGGCGATTCGCAAATTCTGTATTGTTTATCATTGTAACATATATCCGTGTTCACAAATGTAATTAAAACAGGGCATAGTAGGAGCAAATGACCTAATTGTTTTGCACAGGGAGTAATATATAATTAAACTATAACATGAATTAATAAATTATAAATATCAGATATAGAATAATATAGTATAAATATATGATTGACAATAAAATTTGGTTATGATCCACGGGTCAAGTAAACGAGGGGCAATCATACTCTGTTTACAAATGTCAAACAATTGACATGTTCAACTGTTTACAATTGTAAAATTATGATTGTTTACATTTGTGAAATGAATAAAAAAGAACTTGACAATCTGACTGCGTGGCATGAGGATCAAAGTCATTCAAATCCTGAGGATCGCAGGTTCACCTTATCCGATTTGGAACCCTTGCTGAAAAACCTCGGGCCTTTTTTCGATGTGTCGGTTTTGGGACAGTCGTTTGAGTCTCGATCTATTTACAAAGTAATGGTGGGCTCCGGTGGTAAAAAGGTCCTGATCTGGACCCAGATGCATGGAAACGAATCGACCGGAACAAAGGCTGTTCTGGATTTTTTTAAATGGATCGAGAATCCCGGTAGTCAAACGAATCTTAGGGATAAGTTAATTGGTAGCTGCACCCTTTGCGTAATTCCAATGCTCAACCCGGATGGTGCTGAGCGATACACGCGACTTGATTCACGAGACATTGATCTCAATCGCGATGTTTTAGAAAGAAAAGCCCCTGAGAGCTCAATCCTTCAGGAGCTATTGAAAAATTTTGATCCCGATTATTGCTTCAATATGCATGATCAACGGACCATATTCAGTGTGGGTTTTCCGCCTCAAACGGCAACACTTTCATTTCTCGCCCCGTCGGAAGATGAAGTACGGTCCGTCACTCCCGGGCGTATGCGCACTATGGAAGTCATCGCTGCCATGTATCAATCCTTAAAGGGAGCACTCTCGGGGAGAATTGGAAGGTATACCGATGAATTCTACCCGGCGGCCACGGGTGACAACTTTCAAAAGATGGGATATTCCACAATACTTATCGAATCAGGTCATTTTCCGGGAGACTATCAAAGAAAGCAAACCAGGAAGTTTACCTTTTTAGCCCTGGTCAGCGGTCTTCGTCATATCGCGTACGACAGTCAAGTGGATTACAAAACCTATTTTGAAATTCCCGACAATGAAAAGCGCTACCTGGATCGAATTGTAAAAAATGTCAGGATAGGTGAGAGAAGAGGTGATTTGGGCGTTTATTTCAAGGAGCGGTTGGTGGGTGATCAGGTTGAATTTGTGCCAACGCTTGACTGTTTTGACGATCTGTCGGGATTTGGAGCCGATGATATAGTTTCGGGGGATCATTTGACTTTTGCGTCCCGGGAGGATGCTGAGAATTGGCTTGCTATTGAATTTATTTAGATTTTGTATACTAAAAGTTGATTATTTTTGTTGAATAGTGTAATTATTTGTCAATTATTTATCATATTTGCAAAATCTATAAACAATTACTTATGTCAAAATTCAAATTAGATGAACTTGATCATCAGATTCTAGAGGCTTTGATCGAGAACGCGAGAACCCCGTTTACAGACATTGCCAAGAATTTGCTGGTATCTGCCGGCACAATTCATGTTCGTGTTAAGAAGATGGAGGAAGAAGGGGTGATCAAGGGGTCGACCTTGAGTGTGGATTATAACAAGATGGGATATACATTCATTGCCTACGTAGGTTTGTTTCTTGAAAACTCATCTGAGACACAGCAGGTTATTGAAGCTGTGCGTGAAATTCCCGAAGTTACGGTGGCTCACTTGACGACGGGTAAGTTCTCCATATTTTGTAAGATTCGTGCGAAGGATACGATGCATGCCAAAGAAATTATATTCAGACTCGACAAGATCCCTGGAATTAAAAGGACGGAAACGTCAATATCCCTCGAGGAAGTCATCAATGATAAAAAGCGCTTGATGCACCAGATATTCAAGGAGATTTCATTTTGATTGTGAACAAATAGTTAAAAATTACCAAGACCCTTTTGTTGTTCAAAAGGGTCTTTTTTTCGTTTTTTGCACTTACATTTACACGAGAACTTTTAGAGAAAGATTGTATCCTATGCAATTTGATTTTACCCGATATTCCCTGGACACTGAACGTTTGATGGATCTTTACCGGGCCATGCTCAAATCCAGGTTGATTGAGGAGAAGATGCTCATCCTGCTTCGTCAGGGAAAAATATCCAAGTGGTTCTCCGGAATGGGTCAGGAGGCAATCTCCTCAGGGGTGACCCTGGCTCTGACGAGCGATGAATATATATTGCCTTTACACCGGAATCTGAGCGTTTTCACTTCCCGGAACATTCCTTTGCACCGTCTTTTTTCTCAGTGGCAGGGAAAAGCTGGTGGCTTTACCAAAGGAAGGGATCGCTCCTTTCACTTTGGGACACAGGAATTCAAGATCGTGGGCATGATTTCTCATTTAGGTCCCCAGTTAGGTGTGGCCAACGGCATAGCTCTGGCAGACAAACTCAGAAATGAGAAAAAGGTGACTGCCGCGTTTACGGGTGAGGGAGGTACGAGCGAAGGTGATTTTCATGAGGCCATGAACCTGGCCGCTGTTTGGAAGCTTCCTGTTATCTTTTGCGTTGAAAATAATGGCTACGGGCTTTCAACCCCCAGCTCCGAACAATTTGTCTGCGAAA
>JAUIKV010000243.1 GCA_030430615.1 Bacteroidia bacterium | reverse complement strand
TGACTTCAATACAGCTATGATGGCTAGTGATGACGGCAGGCACCTGGTGATGATGCCTCATATCGAGCGCTCTATTTTTCAGTGGAACTGGGCCAACTATCCTGAGGACAGAAACGACGAGGTAAGCCCATGGCTGGAAGCCTTTGTCAATGCCCGAAAATGGATTGAAAATCTTAAAGTTTAGTTTTTATTCTGATCTTCTTTAAATCAGGTCTTCTGCTTCTTTTTCTTGGCAGCAGGAAACAGGACATTATTCAGGATGAGCCTGTAACCCGGTGAATTCGGATGAAGGTCCAGCTCTGTTTTGAGGTCCCCTACCCTGTGCTGGTAGTCTTCGGGGTCATGTCCTCCAAAGAAAGTGAAGAGTCCCTGTCCCTTGACCCCGTGAATGTATCTCGCCTCCCCGTTGATCTTGTTCTCACCAAGGATCATTACGGTCGGCTTGACTGTGGCAGCCTCGAAAGCAGTGGTCTGCCCCATGAATCCCTTCACCAGAAGGGTGTGATTCTGGCACAGCATGCTTGGAACAACATCCCATTTGGCAGAGAATTCCTTCAGCTCAAAATAGTCTTCTGTGCGAAGAACCTGGCGTTTTCTTGTAGTGTCGATGTTTGAAAACTCATATATGGTTGGATTTCGCTCCAGCACAAAATCCGTGAATGCGAAAGTCTGGGAATAATCGAGTTTTTTCTGATATCCGCTTTCAGAGGGATCACCGTCGAACATGGTTTCACAAATGTCAAGCCCCTGGGCTGCAAGAGCGATGTCAAAACTGTCAGTGGCAGAGCACATGGCAAACATGAATCCACCCCCCAAGACAAAATTCCTGATCTTCAACGCGACATCCAGCTTTTGCTGAGAGACCTTGGAATATCCCATCTCGGCCGCCTGCTTTTCAGCACTCATCTTATTCTCAATATACCAGGGAGTTGTTCTGAAAGCCCCGTAAAACTTTCCATACTGTCCGGTAAAGTCTTCATGATGCAAGTGCAGCCATTCGTACAAAAGAAGCTTTTCATCCAGCACTTCCTGGTCATACACTACATCATAGGGAATTTCGGCGTACTGCAAAACCATCGTCACGGCATCGTCCCAGGGCTGCTTGTCCTTTGGCGAGTACACGGCAATTTTTGGTGCTTTCTCCAGGATCACAGATTCCATGTTCTGCGAAGGACTTCCAATAAAAGCCAGAATATCGAGGGCCTCTGAATCCGAAATCAATTCATAGCTTACGCCACGGATCACGCATTCATTTCGAAAGTCTTCATTGTCTTCAAGCAGAAACGATCCGCCGCGGTAATTAAGGAGCCACTGCACTTTCTTGCTCTTCAAAAGAGAATAAAAGGTAATACCGTATGCTTTCAGGTGGTTTTTCTGTGAGCCGTCATCCATGGGGATGAGCAAATAGGAGGAAAATCCTTGAAAACTGAAAAAAAATAGAAACATCCATGTCACCCAAGATCTTGGACCTGATCCGAAAATCTGTGAGCGCATAGAATGAAAGCTTCGCATGTCAGGTAAACTTAGAAGGGAACGTCGTCGTTGTCCATTTGACCGAACGCCTCATTGGCACTGTTGAAATTGCTGGGTGATATCGAGTCATTGTTCATGGATGACTGGAACTCTGTCTCGAAGCCCTCTTCCAGATTGGCGAACTTTGCGAGTCGGCCGATGAACTTCATCCGTATGTTGTCCAATCCACCGTTTCGATGTTTTGCCACAATAAACTCGGCCTGGCCTTCACAAGGGGTTCGCTCCTCATCATCCCACTCGGTAAGTCCATAATATTCAGGCCTGTAGATAAATGATACGATATCGGCATCTTGTTCAATCGCACCTGATTCACGAAGATCCGACAAA
This sequence comes from Bacteroidia bacterium, assembly GCA_030430615.1. GTDB lineage: Bacteria > Bacteroidota > Bacteroidia > Flavobacteriales > Flavobacteriaceae > Lutimonas. The sequence continues at coordinate 2,104 of JAUIKV010000243.1, read as the reverse complement.
AGCGGGCGCTTGCTGCCTCCTCTTGTTTCAACGGCTCGTGACAATTGGGATAGAGCGATGACCGGGACATTCAGTTCCTTGGCCAATGCCTTGAGATTTCGAGAGATGGTTGATATTTCCTGCTCACGATTTCCAGTGCTTTTCATGGTTGATCCCGCTGTCATGAGCTGCAGGTAATCAATGATTACTGCTTTCACATCGTGCTGAGACACCAGGCGCCGCGCTTTGGCCCTGAGATCAAAAACAGACAGAGATGGTGTGTCATCAATGAAAATGGGGGCCTCCGAAAGCTTTTTAACCTTTACATTCAAAGCTTCCCATTCATAGGTCTCGAGATTTCCCTTTCTCAGTTTTTCGGATGAAATTCCGGTTTCGCTGGAGATCATACGGGTGATGAGTTGAACAGAAGACATTTCGAGCGAGAATATCGCTACCGGCTGATTGAAATCAATCGCCATGTTCTTGGCCATCGACATCACGAAAGCTGTTTTTCCCATACCGGGTCTCGCTGCAAGGATGACGAGGTCTGAAGGCTGCCATCCGGAAGTCAGCTGATCGAGTTTGTCAAAACCAGTTGGAATTCCACTCATCCCCTCCTGGTTGGAGATATCTTCAATTTTTTTCAGGGCTTGCGTCACAAGATTGTGAGCCGCTTCCGAACTCTTTTTAAGATTCCCTTGCGTGATGTCGAACAGTTTGGATTCGGCATCGTCCAGAAGATCAAAAACATCTACAGTCTCATCATACGAATTCGTGATGATTTCACTCGAGATGCTGATGAGTTTTCTCTGAATGTATTTCTGAAGTATGATTCGCGCATGAAACTCGATATGAGCAGCCGAAGACACTTTCTGACTGAGATTGATCAGGTAAAAGTCTCCTCCAACGGCTTCCAATTTCTCGTCTTTTTTCAGTTGATTCGAAACCGTAAGCAGGTCAATGGGCTCTGAATTCTCAAAAAGGGTGAATATGGCATTGTAAATGAACTGGTGTGCGGGTTTGTAAAAGGCCTCATAATGAAGAATGTCAATGACATCATCCACTCCCTTCTTGTCTATCATCATGGCTCCAAGCACCGCTTCTTCCAGGTCAATAGCCTGCGGAGGGATCTTACCCTGCTCCAGGTTGATGATGGTACCCTTACCTTTTTTCTGCACCGAAATTTGTCTTGCGGAATCCATTTGGCAAATGTATATCTTTATGCAGCAATCCCAATTTTTTTGGTCAACATTTAAGTTAACAATATTTGTTAACAAAGCTTCAAATGTTAACAACCTTACGGTTACATTCTATTCATTCAAACGCCGGGCATTGACAAGCAAAGAAACACGATTTAAAATGTATCAGCCTAAAAAATTAGTTTGCAAATTATTAGCAATTTCGAAGACCAAAATTCGGGGGATACAAATCATTGACAGATTGTCATTGTTGTTAATAATTTGTTCTTTTGTTCAGTCTTCCGAATGCAATGTATAAAGAAAAACGAAATATTCTACTCACCCTCTTCCTTTTTTTACAAATCGGTCTGGTACAGTTGGCGTCCAATTATTCACAGTTCATCGAAACCTATTACAGTCGAGGAATCTATCCGCACCTCGCCGGTTTCCTGAGACGACTCTTCGGCTGGCTTGAAGTTTCTGTGGGCGATTTGGTCTATCTGCTTTTGATTGTGATGGTTTTAAGATTGATCTATCTGATGCTCAAAAATCCGGGGTCCTGGAAACCGCTCCTCTTCCGACTTGGCGCAGGCTTCTCAGTACTCTATTTCGCCTTTTACTCCCTTTGGGGCTTAAATTACTCTCGCGTGTCTGTCGCAGAAAACCTGGGGTTGGTCAACGGCGCTTATGAAATTGAAAAAATTGAGGACCTCACAAAAAGAATACTGACGCGTACCCGAATGCTTCATGCTTATTTGTCTGATCATGACTCCCTGCCTGTTTCGTCACCGTATACAAGGAGTCAAATCCTGAATATGACGGTGAGAGGTTATTCGAGTTTGGCTGAACTTTTGCCTCAATATACTTATCAATACCCCTCCATAAAAAACTCTGTGTTCAGCCTGCCGCTGACGTATATGGGTTTTGCCGGGTATTTGAATCCGCTC
>JAUIKV010000242.1 GCA_030430615.1 Bacteroidia bacterium | reverse complement strand
AGACCAAATGGCTGGATTATGGAGCCGACAATTACGCAGGGGTAACTTATAACAATGCCCCCGGAGAACACCCTGTCTTCATCGGTTGGATGAGCAACTGGAATTATGCGCGCAATACACCCACTGAGAAATGGAGAAGCGCCATGACCCTGCCGCGAGAACTTCACCTGGGAAAAGATGAAACCGGCTATTTTGTTTCCAGCAGGATCATTCCGGCTTTTGACAAAATCACAGAACTGGTTTCAGAGCGGGATGAAATAATCCTCGACGATCCTCAAATACTGGAAGGCCAGTTCGATCGGGCCGATTTGACCTGGAAACAGAACCTGAATGACAACTTGACGGTCAAGTTTCAGAATGACAAGGGTGAATACCTCGTCTTGCTTTTAGATCCGGAAAGAAAACAAATCGTCTTGGACAGAAGGCATTCGGGAAAAACGAATTTTCATGAAACCTTTGCGGATAAGATTCATTCTATGCCCTATCTCCCGCAAGATAAAACTTCATATGTTCGAATAGTCCTGGACAGAGCGTCAATTGAAGTCTTTATTGATAATGGCCGGCATGTCATAACAGAGAAATTCTTCCCTAACTCGGCCTTCAATTCACTACAGCTGTCTTCTTCTAATGGAACGGCAATTCAAGATTTTAAGCTTAAATCAATAGCAAACACCTGGCATAATGAATAAAATCGTACTCTGGTCAATAGTTGCCGCGCTGGCAGGATTTCTCTTCGGTTTTGACACCGTTGTGATTTCAGGAGCGGACAAACAGTTACAAGAACTTTGGGGCTCGTCTGATGTTTTCCACGGTACCGTTGTTATGGCCATGGCCCTATGGGGGACCGTCATTGGGGCAGTTTTCGGTGGAATCCCCACTAACAAGCTGGGTCGTAAAAAAACCCTGATCTGGATTGGCATTCTGTATACTGTCTCTGCTCTGGGTTCTGCTCTTGTGAACGATCCTTACACGTTTGCTTTTTTCAGGTTCATCGGCGGTCTTGGCGTCGGGGCATCGACAATTGCGGCTCCGGCCTACGTTTCGGAAATCGCTCCTCCTAAAGACCGCGGGCGCCTTGTAGCCCTTTACCAATTCAATATCGTTCTGGGTATACTCATCGCATTTCTTTCAAACTACCTTTTGAGTGGTTTGGGAGAAAATGCCTGGAGATGGATGATAGGGGTAGAAGCCATACCAGCGATCATTTACACATTTATGGCGCTGACTATTCCGAGAAGTCCGAGATGGTTGCTCCTCAATGGTCATCACGATGAAGCTTCCAGGATCATCGCCCAGTTGTATCCTGATCAATCCGTGGAAGATATCGTTACAGAGATAGAAGAAAGTCAGCGTCAGGGACACAGCAGCAAGGAGAACATCTTCATGAAAAAATACAGGTTTCCGCTAATGCTCGCCTTTCTGATCGCGTTTTTCAACCAGCTGTCGGGAATCAATGCCTTCCTCTATTACGCGCCTCGCATCTTCGAAGAGGCAGGTTTGGAAAAAAGCTCTGCCTTGCTCAGCAGCATTGGGATTGGGGTCACAAATCTTGTGTTCACCCTCATTGGGGTTGCCCTGATCGATCGGCTTGGCCGAAAAAAACTTATGTACATAGGCAGCGTTGGCTACATCATCTCACTTAGCCTTGTCGCGATGGCCTTCTTTTTGAACTGGGAAGGAATGGCCGTGCCGATTTTCTTGTTTTTGTTCATCGCTTCTCATGCCGTTGGCCAGGGAGCAGTTATCTGGGTCTTTATTTCTGAGATCTTCCCGGACCAGCTCCGTGCTTCGGGTCAGGCCTTTGGCTGCGGCACGCATTGGGTGCTCGCCGCCATCATCCCGTCCTTGGTGCCGCTGCTGTTCGCAAAAGTTGGCGCAGGGGCTGTTTTCGCCTTCTTCGCATTCATGATGTTCCTGCAGCTTTTGTTCGTGATTTTCATGATGCCAGAGACAAAAGGGATCTCACTGGAGGACCTTGAGAAAAAATTGGTAAAGCAGGACGCATGATTTCCATCAGCTGTTTTGGTGAGATCCTTTGGGACAACTTCCCATCCTACCGAAGAATAGGTGGGGCGCCGCTGAATGTGGCCTTGCGGATGCACAGCCTGGGAGCGTTCGTTCATATGATAAGTCGCCTTGGGCAGGACCCTGATGGAAAGGAAATTCTAAAGTACCTGAAAGATCAAGGGCTATCATGCGATCTCATTCAAATTGACCCAACTCATAAAACCGGTACGGTAGATGTCCATCTCGATGCGACGCGCACTGCCACCTACACCATCAATAAACCGGCCGCCTGGGATGCCATTGAAATGACTCCTGATATGAAAGAGGCCGTGAGCTCTTCCGACGCCCTGATCTATGGTAGCCTTGCTACGCGAAGTCGCCGCTCCGAGGAGACCCTGAAAGCTTTGTTGAAAGAAGCCAGGTTCAAAGTCTTCGACATGAACCTTCGTCCGCCACATTACAGCATGGATCGAATGGAGGGTCTTTTGCTACAGGCCGATCTGGTCAAACTCAATGATGAAGAACTCGATGAGCTTGCCGAATATTTGAAACTCAAAGGGACTACAATCACCAAAAAAATGATGGATCTATCTGCGTGGTTGCCATCTGAAGTCGCCATTTGTGTCACTAAAGGAGCAGACGGGGCTCAGCTGCTATACAAAGGTGAGATGTATTCCAACCCGGGCTATCGTGTCGAAGTGGCCGACACCGTTGGAGCCGGCGATTCATTCCTGGCCACCCTTTGCTATCATTTACTGATTCATACAGACCCCCAGCAAGCTCTTGACAAGGCTTGTGCCATGGGTTCCCTGGTGGCGAGCAAGGAAGGAGCCATCCCTTTAGTAACCCATGACGAAATTGAGTCCATGATTCGGCAATCGAGTTAATTTTTGAGGCGAATCAATCGAATGGATCGAAATAAATCTGAAAAACAGACCCTAACCTATAAAAGTTATCCATTTTGGGTTCAGTCAAGCCCTCATTTTAAGTAAAATCTACTACTTATTTTCACGAAAACTTTCTACTACAACGTTTGAGTTTACATTTTTCACATTTTGGCCTCTTGATAATTGTGACGTCTTGAAAAATTAGCTTATTTTTAACACGATTTCGAAAATTTGGTGACATCTGCCTAAATGAAGCGGGAATTTGTTTAACACATATTTTTTGAACACTTTTTTTCAGATTATTCAAGTTCTAGAAATCAGTTGATTAATAACTAATTTAAAATAATTATGAAATTTAACTTACTCAAACAATTATTGTTTGTGTGCATTATGCTGTTTACTGGCGTGATGTTTTCCCAAACAGTTAGTGGAACAGTAACCGGTGAAGAGGGGCCTTTACCGGGTGTTAACGTAATTGTCAAAGGTACTTCGAACGGTGCATCCACCGATTTCGACGGGAATTACACCATTGACAATGTGGGTTCAGAAGCCGTGCTGGAATTCAGTTCCTTAGGCTACATGACCCAGGAAATTGCAGTGGGTAGCCAGACCACGATCAACGTGTTTCTGGAATCCGATGCAGAAGCCCTTGACGAAGTAGTCGTCATCGGTTACGGTACAACCACCGTAAGAGACGCAACCGGATCTGTTGCCGCTGTTACCTCGGACGACTTTAACACAGGGGCGATTGCTTCTGCGGAGCAGTTGATCCAGGGTAAAGTAGCAGGGGTTCAGACGGTGCAATCAAGTGGTGAGCCGGGTGCCGGAATCGCTATTCGTATTCGGGGTACAAACTCGATCCGTTCGAACAACGATCCGTTGTACGTTGTAGATGGAGTTCCTCTTTCAGGAGCAGCTCCTCCAGAAGGACCAAACGTAGGGTTTGGATCGAGCGTTTCAAGCAACCCGTTGAGCTTCCTGAATCCGAATGACATCGAAAGCATCTCTGTTTTGAAGGATGCATCGGCAACTGCAATCTACGGATCACGGGGTGCCAATGGTGTTGTGATCATTACGACTAAAAGTGGTAAAGGA
>JAUIKV010000241.1 GCA_030430615.1 Bacteroidia bacterium | reverse complement strand
AGGAGCATGTCGGTGGCATCTACATGGAGTCCTGGAAGAAAGGGCTTAAGGGAATTACTGTGTACCGTGACGGTTCACGAAGTGGGATTTTAATTGCCGAGGAGAAGAAAGAAAAAGAAAAAGACAAGAAGACCCGCAAGACCGCATACAAGCGTCGACCCAAGAAGATCGAGGCTGACGTGGTCAGGTTCCACAACGAGTCTGAAAAATGGCTGGCCGTGGTAGGTCTGATTGACAACCATCCGTATGAGATTTTCACGGGAAAAATGGAGGATTCCTTCAATCTTCCCCATTGGCTCGAAAAAGGATGGGTGATCAAGAGCCGCGACGAGAACGGGGAAGCTCGTTACGATTTTCAGTACGTTGACAAAGAGGGATACAAGACGACCATTGAAGGTCTTTCGAGGTCTTTCGACAAGGAGTACTGGAATTATGCCAAGCTGATCTCCGGAATTCTGCGGCACGACATGCCGATGCCTTACGTGGTCAACCTGATCCAGAATCTCAACATGTATGATGATCACATCAATACCTGGAAAAATGGGGTGGCTCGTGCACTGAAAAGATACGTTCCGGACGGAACCGCTGCCGCGGACAAGAAGTGTGCCGATTGCGGAGACCCCGAAGGGCTTATCTATTCAGAAGGTTGCCTGAAATGCAAAAGTTGCGGTCATACCAAATGCGGATGATCCGATTATTCGTGAGTTAAGTAAGCTAAGTGAAAAGCACTGTTCGAAAGAGCGGTGCTTTTTTATTCAAAGGTCAGATTCAGGTAAATGCCTCGTGTGCCCAAAAAGTCGATGGGCCCGGTCCATGGGCTGGAATACTCTGGGTAATCCACTGGATTGTAGTCCTCAACAAGCTCATTGTTAATGGCAAATACACCTCGAATCGACGGTGTGAATTTGAAAAAGTACATGTAAAAATCGACACCGAAACCGATCTCGTACATGAAATTGCTTTGGGTCATCCTGAATTCTCCCTCAAAGTTGTCCTTGCCATTGTTCTCATTGCTCGAGAAATTATAGTCATAAGATACCCCTCCAATGATGTAGGGACGGATATTGTTCAGTCGGTTGGTGCTTAATTTCAGCAGTAAGGGCAGGTGCAGGTAGGTTCCGGCCACTTCCCGCTCCAGGTTGGTCGTTGAATTGGAGTAGATGGGAATGCCGTCAACCGTGGCGTTGAGGTTAGGATCGACAAAAGTGAGCGTCTTCGTGTTGCTTACGAGCCCGGGTTCAAAGCGCAGGTTGATATTGTTGTGCAAGCGGTAATCAATCACAAAACCTATGTTGAATCCCAAAGAGGCGTCCACCGAGACGAACATGTCGCGGGGCGGTATCGGGTTCACAGGCGAATTTGGGTCAAATCCGCTTTGATCGTGATAATTGACCTCAAAACTATTGCTGTTTATTCCGATGTAATATCCGAAGTGTAGCGTTCTCTTGTCAAAATTCGGCAGGTACTCAATCCGTTCTTTCTGACTGTAGATCACGGGGACACTTAGAAAAACAAAAACGATAAGCAGTAGAATCTTCTTGGCCATTGTCTTATTTGATCGCTTGGTAAATGGTGGCTGCTCCAAAGGTTTGCGGGTACACTTTTGAAGTACTAAACCCTGATTTGAGCAAAATATTGTTGAAAGCCTCTCCATAGGGGAAGGCCGCTGCAGACTCCGGGAGGTAGTCATAGGCTTTTTTGTCTTTGGACATCAATTTGCCGATGTTCGGGATGATGTATTTCGAATAAAAGCGAAACAACTGTTTCACCACTGGTGCTTCGGGTTGTGAGGTTTCCAGGACGACAAGCATCCCACCGGGCCGGAGCACCCTGAGGATTTCCTTCAAGCCCTTTTCAAGGTTCTCGAAGTTTCGTACCCCAAAAGCCACCGTCACTGCATCAAAAGTTCCGTCTTCGAACTCCATATTTTCGGAGTCGCCGATGATCATCTTGACCTTTTCGTTCAGGCCCCTGTCGCTCACCTTGTTTTTTCCGATTTCCAGCATTCCTGGAGAAATATCCAGGCCAACTACCTCTTGAGTCGCTTCTTTTCCGAACATGATAGCGAGATCCCCCGTTCCGGTTGCGACATCGAGCACTTTCCTTGACTGGGCATCCATGACCATCCGAACCACCTTCTTTCTCCATCCCACATCAATTCCAAAGGTCAAAATCCTGTTGAGCGTGTCGTAATTGGAAGAGACATTGTCAAACATTTGTGTCACCTGTTCCTTTTTTCCCAGGGAAGAATCCTTGTATGGAGTGACTTTACTTGACATGTGGAAAATTTTGGGTAAAGATAGGCATTCATCCAACACAATGCATAATTGGTCCGAAATTCCAATTTAATTCCAAAAACACTTGACAAGGCCCTTGTCGAGATCGTATATTTGCACGCTATTCATTAAAAAAACGACAATTTAACTATGAAGCTATCCCATTTCAATTACGACTTGCCCGAAGGTTTACTGGCAGAATATCCATCCGAACATCGCGACGAGGCCAAGCTGATGGTCCTCCACAGAGATACGGAGAAAATCGAGCACAAAACCTTCAAGGACCTTGTGGACTATTTTGATGAGGGAGACATACTCGTATTCAACAATACCAAGGTTTTTCCTGCCCGACTCTATGGAAACAAGGAAAAGACCGGGGCGCGCATTGAAGTTTTTCTTCTTAGGGAGCTCAACGCCGAGAGCCGTTTGTGGGATGTGCTGGTTGACCCGGCCCGAAAGATCCGAATCGGCAATAAACTATTTTTTGGTGAAGACAGTGGCCTGGTGGCTGAAGTCATCGACAATACCACCTCACGTGGAAGAACACTTCGCTTTTTGTATGATGGGTCTTACGAAGAATTTCGCAAGAAACTTAACGAGATGGGGGAGACCCCGCTTCCGAAATACATCAAAAGAGACGTAGAGCCCGAGGATGAGAAGCGTTATCAGACCATTTATGCCAAGCATGAGGGAGCGGTAGCGGCACCAACAGCTGGTCTTCACTTTTCGAAACACCTGTTGAAACGACTCGAGATCAAAGGAGTTGACCTCAAAGAACTTACGTTGCACGTTGGCCTGGGCACCTTCAATCCGGTGGAAGTTGAGGACCTGTCAAAACACCGCATGGATTCCGAGGAGGTAATCATTCCGGCTTCGACAGCAGACGCTGTGAACCGCGCTCTGGACGAAAAGAAAAGGGTATGCGCCGTCGGAACGACCGTCATGCGGTCCATGGAGAGCTCGGTGTCAGCCGACTCACATTTGAAGCCATTTGAGGGCTGGACCAATAAATTCATCTTTCCTCCCTATGAATTCAGTGTAGCGAATTGCATGATCACGAATTTTCATACGCCAAAGTCCACACTCATGATGATGACCTCGGCCTTTGCCGGACATGATTTTCTGAAGAAAGCCTACGCAGAAGCCGTCAAGCACGAATACAAGTTCTATTCGTATGGCGATGCGATGCTGATTCTCTAATTTTTAAAAGTTGAGGCGCCCCGTTAAAGGGCGCTTTTTTTTGATGGCATCCAAAAGAGACATACGAGCGCTGACCCGGGAAGAACTGAGAGCTTTCTTCTCGGAGAAAGGCATGCAGTCATTTCGCGGGAACCAGGTCTATGAGTGGCTCTGGAACAAAGGAGTTCACAGCTTCCAGGAAATGACCAACCTTTCTAAGGAGACCCGGGAGTTTCTCGATGCGCATTTTGTGATCAATCACATTCGTGTGGACCAGATGCAGCAATCTTCTGACGGAACGGTTAAGAATGCCATCCGGCTTCACGACGGCCTGATTGTAGAATCTGTCTTTATTCCCACCTCGACGCGCACTACGGCCTGCGTTTCAAGCCAGGTGGGCTGCAGTCTCGATTGCACCTTTTGCGCCACGGCCCGTCTCAAGAAGATGCGTAACCTGAACCCCGATGAGATCTACGACCAGGTGGTTGCCATTGACCAGCAGAGCCGGGCGTATAAAAACCACAAGCTCAGCAACATTGTTT
>JAUIKV010000010.1 GCA_030430615.1 Bacteroidia bacterium | reverse complement strand
CTTCAAGGAGAAAGTTTTGCGCTGGCTACAATACACAGACAGGAAAACACGGATGATCGATCCAGGTTGAGTGCAATTTTCGAGGGTCTGAACGAAATTTCCAGGAATACTCCAGTTGTCATGCCTCTTCATCCCAGGACGAAAGCGGCAATATCAGAGTTTGGCATTGAAACCGAGATTACATTGATTGATCCCGTCGGATATGAGTCCATGCAGCATCTTCTTCATTTCTGCGAGTTGGTGATTACCGACAGTGGAGGTCTTCAAAAGGAGGCATATTTTCATGGGAAACCTTGCCTGGTAGTCAGACCTCAAACTGAATGGGTAGAACTGATCGATCGGGGCCTGGCCCAATTGGTCGCAGCGGATGTCAGACAACTCACGGCGTCATTCGAACAGATGCGTAACCGACTTCTGAATTTTGATATTAACTTATATGGAACAGATCCCGGTGAGACAATCTATAGCGAAATCAAACGATTTTTGGATTAATCCCGGGCCTTTCAAGGATGGATTTTGACGGATGTTCTCCAATAGTGGTTCAGATATCGGACCTGCCCTTCTGCATCTCTGTAGAAACGCACTTCAACAGGAAATTTCAATTGAGGGGAATCGTATTTGAATAGATCATCCTCAATCCATGTCAGGATGTGCGTCTCCTGTTCCGAAAGCTGCAGATAAAGCTGGTCGCCCCTGGCATAAACCTCAATGTCGGCTCTGCGATCTCCAGTGATGTCGGGTGTAATATACTTGCCTTTGCACTCCTGGATCCGTTCCTGGGTCAGGGTTTTCTCGGCAGTTTCCTCAGGGCTTAAAACGGTCTCTTCAGGATCCAAAAAGGTTTCAGCCAGCAATTCAAAGGTTTGAATGAAGGGATAGGTGCCAGCATTGCTCATCAGTACAAATGAAGTCTTCGTTGCAGGGGACATGGCGAACAGCAGGTTTTGAGTCGTTGTCTCCCCGGGGTGCCCGATCAGGGACCTGCCTTGAAACTTGAAAGACATCAATCCGTATCCGTAGTGGGAACCGGGATATCCAAAATAATTATGGAGGACCCCAACAGGGGTATAAAGACCCGACATCTTTTGAATAACCTCCTTTGGAATGACTTGAACTCCTTTGTATTGCCCCTGGTTCATAAAACAGGATGCAAATTTGGACAGGTCCCCTGCGGTGCAGAACAGGCTGGCAGATGACTTGATCATGGGGAAGGTGTACTCATGTCTGACGGCTTTTCCTCCCCGGTGAGCGGCAGAGTGATCGCTCCACTTTTCGTCGACCACGGAATAAGTGCTACGAGACATTTCCAAAGGATCGAAAATCCGTTTTTGAATCGTTTCTTCAAAGGGGAAATCGCTTATTTCTGTGAGAAGCATGCCTGCCAGTACATGTCCGTAATTCGTATAGCTGAATACGCCTTCCAGGTTTTTTGAGAAGAGTTTGTTGCCGTAATGTGAAAAATAGGCCTTCGCGTCATTTTTCCATTTTTTTCGAGTGGGTTTGTGGTCCAGGAGTCCTGAAGACTGGGATAAGATCTGGTGAATGCTGAGAGCTGCTATTTCGGATGGGAGACTGTCGAGGATTTTTCCCACCTGGGTTTCTGTGGAGATCCCTTTTTCGTGGCATAGGGTCAATAAAGTTGTTGTCGTAATTGTTTTGGTGACGGATGCGGTTAGGAAAAGGGTGGAGGAAGTGACCGGATCTTTCGTCTTAGCACTTCGGATTCCATAAGGTTTTTCAAACAGGGGATCGCCATCTCGAGATACGAGGATCATGGCGCCTGGAGCCCGGGCTGCTTCCATGTCGGCATGAACCACAGAATCTATGGCTCTTTCAATCGCAGTCCATGCTTTTGAGGGATCAATCGCCTGGGAGACCAATGTTTGGGCAAACAGCAGCAATGCCACGGGGAGAATCAATATGTCAGCTCGTTTTGTCAAAATGTTTTCGGGTTTTGGCGAGACAGTCGGAGATCAGAGCGATGGCCCTGTCGACTGAGCCGATCCGGGTTCGAAACGAGAGGATGGCAGAGCGAATCACAAATTTGCCTTCAATTAGCGTGGAGCTGAAATACGAGCTTCCGTCATCGTGTATGAGTTTGAGAAGGTGCCGGTTGAAGGCATCGCTTTCAGCGCCCCAATCCATCCAGAAGTAGGTTACGGAGAGATCCGGTTCGGGTCCGAGGTTGAAGCCTAAATCTCCCAGTTTGATTCTGATGTATTTGGTCAGAGCCAACTTCTCCTCCAAACATGCTGCAAATGGCCCGGTTCCGTAAAGTTGAAGGGGAAGCCACATCCGCATGCCCCTGAAGTGCTTGGTCAGTTCGGGGCCGAGGTCAGAAGGATTCACCGGCAGGTCGTCCTTGAAGGCATCTTGCATGTAGTCTGCTCCTGCACGGTTTGAATGGAAGACAGCATCGCGATCCTTTACGATCACAGCCCCGATTCCATAGGGCAAGAATAACCCTTTATGCGGATCGACAACAAGAGAGTCCGACAATTCGATGCCCTTGAAAAGAGTTTGGACAGATGCTGCAAGAATGAAGAAGCCACCATAAGCGGCATCCACATGGAACCAAAGATTTTCCTCTTTGCAGATTGTGCCGATTTCGAAAAGCGGATCCACCGCGCCTGTATCGGTTGTGCCCGCTGAGCCAACGACAAGAAAAGGATTCAATCCCAGCTCCCTGTCTTTTCTGATGGACTCCGTTAGCGCGTCTGTTCGAATTCTGGAACGTCCATCTATCGGAAGTGTGCGCAGAACAAGATCTTCCAGACCGATGATTCGAAGCGCCTTGGTGACGCAATGATGTGTTTGGGCGCTGAGGTAGGCTACGCTCTTTATGATCCTGTCTCCTTTGATGCCGTGTTTGTCGCGTGCGGCAGCAAGTGCAATGAGGTTGGCTATGGACCCGCCCGAAGCCAAATTCCCAACGGCTTCTGAAGGATAGGAGAACAAGTTTTTAATCCAGTCGATCAGAGCGGTCTCTACAGCGACAGCGCCAGGTGACGCATAAAAGATTCCCGCATATTCATTGGTTACGTCTGCTAGGAAGTCTCCCAGGGCAGAAGCAAATATTCCTCCCCCCGGTATGTAACCGAGATGTCCACCTGAAGCGGCGTTGATTCCCTTTTCGGCAATTTCCTGTTTGTAAATACTGAGAATCTCTTCAATCGACCGGGGTTGCCCTGTGATATCGAATCGATCGGGCATCTCTTCTGAGAATACAAATGTTTTGGATTCGGCCAGCCCATTGAGGAAGGCATTGGCATAGTTGGCAACCCTTGAAAGTTCTTCGTTTCTAAGGTTCTCACTGGGTTCGAGAACCTGGCTTTTGGCTTCCAGGGTGCGGATGCGGTCAATTAATTCCTGCATGCTTCAGTAATACTTGGATGTTGATTGAGGAGACGTTCTAAATTAGCAAAATATTTTAACAGTGCGTGCATCCTTGTAACTCGTAATCATTCTATTCAAAAAATTAATATATAGTTACATATTTATATTTAAATAAAATAAATGATTATAAATAATAACAAAAAATAGATTTACATTTACATTTGAATATTTATTATCCATATTTGCAGTCAAATTTAAAACAATAGAATTTATGTGCGGAATTGTTTGTGCTTTTGACCTGAAAGAAAAATCCGATCTGCTTCGACCCCAGTTGCTCGAAATGTCGAGAAAAATACGTCACCGGGGACCTGACTGGAGTGGCATATACAGCAATGACAAAGCCATATTGGCTCATGAAAGACTTGCAATTGTTGACCCGGCTTCGGGCAAACAGCCGCTGTTGAGTGAAGATGGAAAACTTGTTTTGGCTGCAAATGGTGAGATCTACAATCACCGTAAGTTACGTGAGAAATTCGGAAAGGGCTACGCCTTTCAGACCGAGTCTGACTGTGAAGTCATCCTGGCCCTGTACAAGGAGCTGGGGGTGGATTTTATCGATGAGATGAACGGAATTTTCGGGTTTGCTCTGTATGATGTCGAAAAGGATGAATATTTGATTGCTCGTGATCATATGGGAATCATCCCGTTGTATATGGGATGGGATCAGAACGGTACCTTTTATGTGGCAAGTGAGCTCAAGGCTCTTGAAGGCGTTTGCACCAAAATAGAGCTCTTTCCTCCAGGACACTATTTGTCCAGCAAGGAAGGTGAATTGAAGAGATGGTATGTGAGAGACTGGACAGAGTATGAGGCCGTCAAAGAGAACGAGACCCTTATCCAGGAGGTGCATGATGCCCTGGAGGCTGCTGTGCACAGACAGTTGATGAGTGACGTTCCATACGGAGTGCTTTTGTCTGGTGGTCTTGATTCTTCGGTGACCTCAGCCCTGGCGAAGAAGTATGCTGATAAGAGGATAGAAAGCGATGATACCCAGGAGGCCTGGTGGCCCAGGCTGCATTCCTTTTCAGTGGGCCTGGAAGGCTCTCCGGATCTGGCGGCTGCCCAAAAAGTGGCGGATCATATCGGAACGGTGCATCACGAGATCAAATTTACCATTCAGGAGGGTCTGGACGCGATACGCGACGTGATCTACAACCTGGAAACCTATGACATAACAACCATTCGGGCCTCGACGCCGATGTACCTGATGGCACGGGTGATCAAATCGATGGGGGTCAAAATGGTACTGTCGGGAGAAGGTGCCGACGAGCTTTTTGGGGGCTACCTCTATTTTCACAAGGCACCCAGCGCGGAGGAATTTCACAAGGAAACGGTGAGAAAACTCGAGAAGTTGCATATGTACGACTGCCTGAGGGCAAACAAGTCGCTCGCTGCATGGGGCATCGAAGGGCGCGTTCCATTTCTCGACAAAGAATTTGTTGATGTGGCCATGCGACTGAACCCTGAGGACAAGATGATCAATGGGGAGCGCATGGAGAAGTGGGTTGTTCGAAAGGCCTTCGAGAAATACCTGCCAGAGAGCGTGGCCTGGAGGCAAAAAGAGCAGTTTTCAGATGGGGTGGGATACAGCTGGATCGATACCCTGAAAGAGATCGTCGAGGAGAAAGTCACCGATGAGCAGCTTGCCAACGCCAAATACAAGTTCCCGATTCAGACGCCTACCAACAAAGAGGAATTCTACTACAGGAGCATCTTTGCGGAACACTTCCCATCGGATACCGCAGCCCTTTGCGTCCCTCAGGAGGCCTCTGTAGCTTGCAGCACCAAGACGGCCCTTGAGTGGGATGAGAGCTTTAAGAATATGAATGACCCCTCGGGTAGGGCAGTTGCCCAGGTGCACGATGATGCCTATGAGAAAGCTGAGGTGAAGGTGTAATGCCTTCGCCTCAGAAATCGATCATGATGCCAATGGAGGGCAATATGGTACCGGCCGTGTTTTCAAATTCACGCGGCAGATAGGAATCCGGGTTGTTCGGGTCTGTGACAGGATCACCATTGTCATCTCTGACGACATCCAGAAACGGTTTTCCAACGCTTTCGTAGTTGTAGATGTTCTGTATGTCGAGATAGGCATTGAGTGACCATTTTTTAAAGAACCACCGCTTGTCAATACGAGCATCCAGCCCGTGGGATACCGAATTGCGCTGGGTATTGAGCAGGTCATAGTCAGGAATTCCCTGTCCCCTGATGTCCCATATTTCTTTTTGCATGGACAACTCCACGTTGTCCGGGGTGTATGGGGCTCCTCCCAGATACCGGAACCGTATGCCCAGCTCCCAGTCTTTGCTGAACTTTTTCCCGGCTGTTATGTTGAGGATGTGTCGATTGTCCCAGGAGGAGGGGACGTATTCACCATTTTTATCCTGAAATTCGCTTCGTACAAAGGTGTAAGAGAGCAACCCGTAAACTGAGGAACTCAGTTTCTGCTGCATAAAGAGCTCGACCCCATAGCTTCTTCCTTCAGAGATCGACTTGGCGGGCTCATTCCCGATCACTCCGAAATCACCACCCAGGTTGGCCAGAGAGATGCTGTCGTTGAGTAAAAAGGGGTAATTGTCATACTTTTTATAGAAACCTTCCACCGTGATTTTTGAGAATTTCGTGGGGTTGTACTCGAGCCCTCCTACGACATGATCGCTTTGTATGTAGGTGATTTCATTCTCTTTATTGACAAGATTCCCGTCATTGTCACGGAAACCCATTACTGTATAAGCGGGCAATTGATAATATCTTCCGAGGTTGAAGCTGGCCGCGAATTTTTCAGTCAATTGATAGGAAGCAGAAAACCTTGGAGACAACTGTTCGAGCAGGTTCGACATCTCGTCGGAGTAATTGTTGGCATCCGTCCGTATTCCCAGCGAGAGTGTGAGCCTGTCACTGACAAAGGCGCGACTTACCTGGGTGAAGAGCTCGTATTTTTGAAAGTTTATCTTCGACTGGAAATCAACCAGTTCCAATTCACCGTCAATGACGTCCTGCCTGAAGGTGGTATTTTTATAAATCACATCCTGGAGGCCACCACCGATGTTCCAGGTCCATCCATTCTTTTTCTTCGTGCTTTCGACGCGCAATTTCGTTTCAATCTCCTCTGATTCATAGTCCAGCAGCAAATTTTCAGGCAGCTCAATATTGTCCTGGTACTTCTCTGCCGTATTGTTCAGGTGGTTCCGGCTGATCACCACATTCTGAAAGCTGTTTTTCGAGAAGTGTTTCCAATTGGCACCGATAGCATAGTTCCACTGTTCCTGGACGGGCAGGTTGCCCAGGATGTAGTTGTTCCGATCTATGGTTTCCTGATCCGTCTCTCCGTCATTGACGTTTTGATTAAGTTCAAAATTGTCTATGGCTCCAATGCCTGTTATGATCAGTTGATTCTTGTCATCGATTTCGAAAAAATGCTTGTATTGAAAGTCATTGTATGTAGGTAAAAAAGGCAGTTTCAGTGCTTCAAAAAGAAATTGCAGATAAGACCGTCTGGCTGAGAGAATGAACGAGGAATTCTTCCCTGTTGGTCCGTTGAGGGTAAGACCAATGTCACTGGAGCCAATCATGAAGGTTCCTCCTAATTTTTCCCGATTCCCGGTTATTTGCTCAAACTCCATGAGGGAGCTCATGGTGTTTCCACGGTTTGCCGGAAAGGCGCCCGAGTAAAAGTCGACATTGCGTATGAAGTTCACATTGATCATCCCCACAGGGCCACCCGAAGATCCCTGTGTGGCAAAGTGATTGATGTTTGGAATTTCTATTCCGTCCAGGTAGAACCGGTTTTCGTTAGGGGCTCCTCCTCGAACGATAAGGTCATTTCTGAAGGCCAGGGTAGTGGCGACACCTGGAAGAATCTGGACGACCCTTGATATGTCTCTGTTGCCACCTGGGTTTCGGAAGATTTCTGTAACTCCGATTGTTTGTTTGCTCAAAGGGCTTTCCTCTGATCGTTCTATGCGATTTGTGCTTAGCACGACCTGATCGAGCATTGCGTTTTCTTCTACCATTGCGATGTCAAGGTCAACCGAAGCAGCCGAACCGATTTGGATCTCATTGAGGTAGACGGTTTTGAATCCGATAAAGCTGATGCTCAGATTGTAAGTTCCTGGTTTTATATTATCGATGCGAAATTTTCCGTCTTCATCGGTGACCGCCCCCATTTGGGTGTTGTCTATGATCACATTGGCAAACGGAATCGATTCGTTATTGATCTCATTGTACACCCTCCCGAGAATGCTTCCGGTTTGTGAGAAGCCCATGTGAAAAGAGAGGCTAAAAAGCAGGAGAATGAGGAGTGTTTTATTCGTTTTCATAGAAGATTAAAAATAGTGATAAACCAGGTAATAATTACACATTGAAGTAAAAAGAAAGGACCGGTGACTGGGAATCACCGATCCGTTTCTCATCCAAAATAAATCAAACTATCAAAAATGGGAACTAAATTAGAATGGTAATAACACTTTATCTATGACATGAACGACTCCGTTGCTTCCTTGAATGTTCACTTCTTCCACTGCGGCATCCTCACCTCCTGATTGATCCTCCAAAGTGATCAGATCGCCGATAATGGCAGAAACAGTCAAGGTTTCATTGTTAAGCATGATGATATCCTGTCCTTCTTGCAAATTTTCTCTGAACTGAATTGCGCCAGCCACATGATATTGCAGAATATCTATAATTTGATCGTCAGACAATGTTGGAATAACATCTGCAATTGCATCAAAAGCAGTATTTGTTGGAGCAAAGACCGTAATTCCATCTGCAGTACTCAAAGCCTCGGCAACATCAGGATATGCAAGGATTAGACCTACCAGCGTGCTGAGATTGTCACCCTTATCTGATTCTGTCAATTTGTCCAGCATATCTACTACGTCATCTGCAGGTGGAACCAATGTTCGGTCAATTACGTGGATAACACCATTGCTTTTTTCGATATCCACATTTTTGATTTCGGTGCTTCCGTTGATTCGCACTGCTTGGTTGAACAGCATTCCGAAATATATACTTCCACCTTCCAATGTCGGAACAACGCCGTTGGTAGGAATATCCCCTGATTTCACAACAGAAGTTAAGACATGGTATTTCAAAACAGCGTCTAAAGTTTCATCGGTCACGTCGTCCAAAGAAGTGATTCCAGCGGCAACAAAGGCTGCGTTGTCTGGAGCAAAAACTGTAATGTTGTTCGTAGTTGCAACGGTCTCAAGGAGATTTGCTCTTCTCAAAGCAGCTGCAAGAATTGTGAAATCTTTTTCAAATAATACCACTTCAGCAACTGTACCGAGTGAAAATTCTACATAGCTTGGGAGCAATACGCCGTTAACAGCATGGATAACTCCATTGACTGCCTGAATATCGGCCTCTAGCACTGTTGCGTCATTAATTTTTACGCCGTTAGTCAGATCAACAGTCACAGTTTCATCTGGCAAGAGAGTAGCAACTTCAGCACCATCAGTCAACTGATTTGAGAAGACCGCTGTTCCTAATATATGGTATGTGACAATTTCTCTCAGCAATTCAACTGGGATGTCATCGATGCTTTGCTTACCTAGGACAGTTAGAGTAGCATCAAAAGCGTCATTGGTAGGAGCAAAAACTGTGAGGTCTGCTGTAGGATCGTTGGCGGCAGCCAAAAGATCTGACAGCTCAGGCTTGCTCAATGCAGCAACTAAAGTCGAAAAATTAGGGTTTCCAGCAGCAATCTGAACGATAGTCTGGGCGAAAAAATCTTCCGGGATTAATACCTCATCGATAATGTGGATCACCCCATTGGATGCATCGATGTCAGCGTCTGTAACATTTGATGAACCATTCAAAGTTACACTTCCTCCGGCTATAGAGACGTCTACGGTTTGTCCGGATAGCAGAGTTTGAACCGGTCCATTCGACAAGTCATCTGAAAACACCTCTCCTGCTACCACATGATATTGTAACAATGAAGTGAGCAACGAAGGGGTGGAAATAATAGTGTTGAGTGTTGCGGGATCTAATTCCGCAAATGCGGCGTTAGAAGGAGCGAAAACGGTGAAAGGACCTGGGCCGTCAAGTGCGGCGTCCAATCCAGAGGCTTCCAGAGCACTGTACAAGGTGCTCAGGTTAGTGGTCTCCGAAGCGATTTCTGTAATCGTCTTCGACTTATTGTTGTCGTCATCGTCGTCACTACAACTTGAGATGACAAAAGGCATGGCCATTAAGAAAGCTATGACGGCCAACCTTTGAAATTGTTTGAAATTTTGAGAAATGAGTTTCATTGTTTATGAATTAATGTTTAAAAGTTTGACAAAGATATAGAAAAAAAAATATACTGTCCAAGAAAAAAATAATAAAATTGAACAAAAAAACAAAAAAGTAAGTTTTACCCTTAAAAAAGAAAGAATATTTTTTATATTTGTCCAATATTAAGCGTTAAAGAATTAGACATGATAACATACTCAGTTGCACAAGTGGAAGCTTTATCAGGTATTAAAGCCCATACCTTAAGGATTTGGGAGAGACGTTATAGTTTCTTGAAACCACTTCGGACTCCGACAAATATTCGATATTATACAGATGATCAGCTGAAGAAGTTGTTAAACTTTGGGATCCTGGTGCGTAATGGGTACAGGGTTTCCAAACTGGAAAAAATGACAGATCAGGAGGTATTTGATGCAGTCAATGCAATCCTGGCAGACCCCGAGTCTCAAGATCGTGATGAAATAAAGGGTTTGACGCTCGCTATGCTGGAAATGAATGAAGAAGAGTTTGACAATATCTTCGAGCGGCAGGTGATTCGCAAAGGTTTTCTAAAGACCATCACTGAAATGATTTATCCATTTCTCCAATATGTAGGGGTATTATGGAATACCAATAAGGCAATGATTGCTCAGGAGCATTTTGTTTCGAATCTGATTCGTCAGAAACTCATCACAGCCATCGAGAGGTTGTCAATTCCTCCTAAGAGTGCGCCTTCCGTTGTCTTTTTCCTTTTAGAAGGGGAGGATCATGAAATTGGCCTTCTCCTGGCAAATTTCATTGCGAAAGAACGTGGTTGGCTAACCTATTACCTCGGTCAGGGTGTTCCGATTTCGAATATTCAGAAGGTTGTTGATCTCGTCGAGCCTCAAATGCTGATGTCTATGTTCGTTACACCGAAGCCGCACAAAATGAATGGCTTAATCGATAATGTAATCGGAGAATCCAACATTCCATTCGTGGTATCTGGAAACTATGATAACCTAGAAGCTTTGGAAGATTGTCAGTCCTTAATTAAAATTTCTTCCCCTGACGATTTCATTGAGCAACTCGATCACTTTCATCAAAGCAGCGATTCGGCAGATGTTGAAGCTGTGGAGAAAGGCCGTGTCTAGTTTTTGGGGCTGTTGTTAACTTCAGACTTGCACGTATTCGGAAATCCTGTTTAAACTTTTTGAAAGAAATTGCCAAGAATCAAGATTAAAAATAAGTTGAACAAAAAATATTACATTATATAATAAAAAGTTGAACAAATAAATAGACCTTCAATATAATTTGTCGACTTAAAAATTCTACCTTACATCAATGTCAAAAAAAGTTTCAGTCATTGGCTCCGGATTTTCTTCTATCTCTGCTGCCTGTTACCTCGCTAAAGAGGGTTATGAGGTGCATGTTTATGAGAAAAACGACCAACTTGGAGGTCGTGCCCGTCAGTATGTGCGTGATGGATTCAAGTTTGACATGGGTCCGACCTGGTATTGGATGCCCGATGTCTTTGAGAGATTTTTCAACGATTTTGGTCGTACCACCTCAGATTATTATGAGTTGGAGAAGCTTGGTCCTGCTTATCGCGTGTATTTTGGTGAAGATGATTATGTAGACATAGATGATTCAATCGAACAAATTCGCGAGACTTTCGAGAAGATCGAAAAGAACTCGGCACGCAGTCTTGACCGTTTTATGGAGCGTGCGCGCAAGAATTACGATATCGCCATAAAGGATCTCGTTTATCGCCCTGGAGTGAGTCCTTTTGAACTGATTACGAAGGACACCGTATTTGAGTTGCCTCAATTTGTCACAACGATACACGATGTGGTCAAGAAAGGATTCAAGAACGAGCGTTTGAGACAAATTTTAGAGTTCCCGGTACTGTTTCTAGGTGCCAAACCCTCGATGACCCCGGCTTTCTACAGTTTTATGAATCATGCCGATTTTGGCCTGGGAACCTGGTATCCCAAGGGTGGAATGAAATCGGTGATCGATGGAATGGTGCAGATGGCACAGGAATTGGGCGTTAATTTTCACAGAAATGCTTCCATTGATGAGATCCAGGTAGATGAGTCCCATAAGGTGAATGGCATCCGAATTGATAAGGAGATTTTGCCCGTTGATCTGCTTGTCTCCGGAGCGGATTATCAACATACAGAAAGTCTGCTTCCGATTTCGAATCGCGGGTATTCTCAAAAATTTTGGGACAAAAAAGTAATGGCACCTTCTTCACTGCTTTTTTACGTGGGCTTTGACAAAAAATTAAAGAATGTCCTTCACCATACTTTGTTTTTCGACGTATCCTTTGATGAACATGCAAAAGCAATATACGATGATCCTTCCTGGCCGGAAGAGCCCCTGTTCTATGCCAGCTTTCCCAGCATTACCGATGCGGATGTCGCACCTGAGGGCAAGGAAGCTGCGATATTTCTGATTCCATTGGCGACAGACCTGGAGGATAACTCCGAACTCAGAGAAAAATATTTCAAAATTATTATCGAACGCATGGAGAAGCTGACGGGTCAGGAATTGTTCTCGTCTGTGATTTTTAAAGAGTCTTATTGCGTGAATGATTTCAAGAAAGATTACAATTCATTCAAGGGAAATGCATACGGAATGGCCAACACATTGTTGCAAACCGCATTCCTTCGTCCCAAATTAAAGAGCAAGAAAGTAAAAAATTTGTATTTTACCGGTCAATTAACCGTTCCCGGTCCGGGAGTCCCGCCCTCTCTTATATCTGGAAAACTGGTTTCGGACCTGCTTAATGACGAAAACTGAAATGAAAGATCTATTTGACAAATTGTGCTACAAGTGCAGTCACGAAGTGACTTCGTTGTACAGTACCTCGTTCTCACTGGCCGTGAAAATGCTTTCTCCAAAAATTCAGAAGGACATCTACGCGATTTACGGTTTTGTGCGATTTGCAGATGAAATAGTCGATACTTTCCATGACTATGAGAAGGAAGTTCTTCTCGATGAGTTCGAGGAAGATCTTGGGAAAGCACTCAGTCGCGGGATAAGCATGAACCCAATTTTGAATTCCTTTCAGGATGTTGTGAATCGCTACGACATCGACATCGAGTTGGTGAACAGTTTTCTAAAGAGCATGCGTGCCGACCTGCACAAACAAGATTACGGAGATGTGTCGGATTACGAAGAATACATTTACGGATCGGCGGACGTAGTGGGCCTTATGTGCCTCAAGGTTTTTGTCCAGGGAGACGCGAGCAAATACGAGGAGCTCAAAGGTCCGGCGATGAAGCTTGGAAGCGCTTTTCAAAAAGTGAATTTCCTGCGGGATTTAAAAGATGACACTCAAAACCTCCACCGCTCTTATTTTCCTCATATCGAAGGCACTTTTATGGATGCCGAGGCTAAGGAGAAAATAATTGCTGAAATCAGACAGGACTTTGATGATGCTTATCAGGGTATCCTGAAACTGCCTATGGAGGCCAAATTTGGTGTTTATACAGCCTACATTTACTACAAGAAGCTTCTTGTTAAGTTGACGCGGACTGATGCCGAAAAAATTCTTGAAAAGCGAATCCGGATCAGCAACCCCATGAAAATGTTCCTTTTGACAAAATCATTTGTAAGTTATAAATTGAATTTGCTGTGACCCAGGCATTCTTGCTGATCGCACTTCTTATTTCTTATTCGAGCAACGTGGTGCAGGATTCCGTATCCATAGACCGTTTGAGGCAGAATTTCCAGGAGATCAATTCGGAAGATGACATTGAGCAAATAATGGAAATGTCCATCGATCCGGATGATCCGAGTGCCCGAACTGCTAAAGCCTATCAGGCTGCCAGTACTTGCATGATGGCGGAATACTGTTTTTCCCCCATCAAGAAATTAAAGTATTTCAACCGGGGGAAAACCTCCCTCGAAAAACTCATCGCGGAACAGAAAACTGCGGAAAATGTTTATCTCCGACTTTTGATTCAGCTCAATAGCCCCAAACTTTTGAATTACTACAAGAACATTGACCAGGATATTGCCTATTTGGAGGCTGAGTTGCCAAGTGCGAAAATTGATGTCGAATACAAGTACACTATGATCCGAAATCTTGTAACTTTGGCAGACAAAGATGAAGTAAAAGAAGTTTTGCTCGGCATTGAGGTGACGGGCAACGATGAAAAATTGTAATTATGGTTTTATTTATCACGATTTTAGTTACTGCTGTGCTCATGGAAGGTGTTGCCTGGGCCATGCACAAATATATCATGCATGGGGTTTTTTGGAACCTGCATGAGGATCATCACGTTACAGACAAACACGATTCTTTTTTCGAGTTGAATGATTCTTTTTTTGTTTTTTTTGCCATCATTTCCATCTCAGCCTTCGTGCTTTGGACCATCTTCAGATGGGATATAGCCCTTGGAGTAGGGATTGGCGTCTTGATTTACGGGATCATATATTTTGTCATTCACGACTTATTCATCCATCAGCGAGTCAAGATTTGGAGAAACACCAAAAACCCGTATCTGCTGGCCATTCGCCGTGCACACAAAATTCATCACAAGCACCTGGGCAAAGAAGACGGAGAATGCTTTGGAATGTTGTGGGTTCCTATGAAATACTACAGGGGAGAGTACTAAGGAGTGTATATTAATTGTGTTCCGAAGGCTTTTCTTATGAGCTGAGTTCAGAGCTTAGCTGTTTGAGCATGTGACGGTGTTTGATTCCAACTTCTTCAAAAGGTTCCCCAACGATCTCAAAACCCAGTCGCTCATAGAATGCAGTGACATCTTCACGGGCATGAATCCGTATTTCACGCACCCTGTTTTCAGAGGCGAAGGAAATGAGATGCTCAACCAACATTCTTCCAACCCCCTGGCCCTGGAATTCACGTTCAACAGCCATTTGAATGAGTTGTGTTTTGGATGCTTGCTGATCCAGGCGGACTAAAACCACGCAGCCTATGACCTTGCCACCTTCTGAAGCGATAAAGTGCCAGCTGCTCGCATCGTTGTGTTCCCAGCCAAAATCGGGAATGCCAATGGGCCGGAGCAGAATCCTGTTTCGAAGGTCCCTCTCTTGCTGATAAAACGGGTCCTCCATGCTGATACGTGAAATTTTGATGCTGCTCATAGGTCAAATAGGGATCGAAGAGCGTCAAGGTTACTCGCCTTTGATCTTTGCTGAGATTCTTTGCCATACATGAGTTCCAGTTTGTCCCGATAGGTTTCTGTGATCTTGTGGCGTACCATTTTCAGTGTCGAATTGATCATTTGATTCTCTTCTGAAAATTCTTCTTCCACGATCTGAAAGTTGGAGGGAATCCATTTCACTGGGAACTTTTCGACGAACTCAGGCTGCCGGGTAAACAAGAGCATTTCCTTTTTCAGTTCCTGCGCGAGCTCTTCGGCAGAGCTCCATTGGCCTTGGCTAAGCATCTTCTTGATAAGAGGTTTGTTCAAAGTCAAAAGAGCAGTTGTGTATTTTTTGTGATCGTTGTAGATCATCGCCTGCAGGATCAGGTCAGAGCTCGTGACCATGGCTTCTTCAATTTCCTCGGGGGAATACTTTTCTCCATCCTCCGAAATCAGAAGAGCCTTCTCACGACCGACCACTACCAGAAAGCCGTCTTCGTCGAAGTAACCCAAATCCCCGGTGTGCAGCCATCCTTCCTTGAGGGTTTCTGCAGTTGCTTCCGGGTTCTTGTAGTAGCCCAGCATCACATTGTCTCCCTGAATGACAATTTCTCCTTTTTGCCCTTTCGGAAGCTCTTTTCCAGAGTCATCGCAGATACGGCAGTCGATTCCTTCAAGGACGCGACCCGAAGTGCCCATTTTATGATCAAAGGGGGTATTGGTAGAGATTATCGGTGTCGCTTCCGTCAGCCCATACCCCTGGTATACGGGGATGCCAATTGCCTTGTAGAATTGTTGCTGTTTGATGTCCAGCAGAGCGCCACCACCGACAAAGAATTCGATTTTGGGTCCAAAGACCTGACGCAATTTTTTAAATATCAGCTTTTCAGCCAAAATATAGGGCAGAAAAGTTTCTGCCTGAGCAACGGCACCTGGTTTTCGAAACCCATCGCCATTTCTACGTATGCCAGCGGCGACACCATTTTTGAATATTTTTTCGACAATGCCTCCTTTGCTTCGAATGCCCTCCTGGAATTTTTGAATGAAATTGCTGGTCAGGGCAGGTACCGTCAGCAAAAAGTTCGATTCTGCCTCAATCAGGTTTTGAGGAATGTTTTTCAAAGCGTTCATCCCTCCTCCTCGGGCATCCACAAAATGCAGTGAAAGACCCTTTACCAGGGCAGTATAAATTCCCACCGTATGGGCAAAAGAATGATCAGTGGGCAGAATGAGGAGGGTGGCGATTCCCTCTTGAATTTTGAAGGTACTGACCGCGGCATGACTGTTCGAGTAATAGTTCAGGTGAGTCAGCATGATTCCCTTGGGATTCCCTGTGGTACCAGACGTATAGGAGATCGTCACCACGTCATCCTCCTTGGTTCCACTTTCCAATCTCTCTACAACAGGCTGATGCTCCTCAACATTTGCCTCCCCCAAACGGTAAAGATCTTTGATGAACAGCAATTGCCGGGCATCGAATCCGTGCTGCTGGCAAATATCCTTTATTTTGTCTGAAGGACGATCCAGTACGACGAGCTTCAGGTCTTTGTTTTCGTACTTTTCCCATTGACTGATCACTTTGTCAAGGGTATTTTCTGAGACGGCAAAAAGTACCGTGTCAGAGTGATTGATCCTGAAGGGAACTTCTTCCGGCAGCAATTTGATCGAAAGTGGCACCGAGATTCCCCCGGCGAACAACGCGGCAAATTCAGTTACGATCCAATCTGTTTTCGCCTCACTCAGGATGGCTACCTTGTCTCCTTTTTTCAGTCCGATCTCAACGAAGGCATAGGCGAGAGTTCGAGCCTTTTTTTCGGCTTCTGAAAAACTGGTTCGGATCCATCCCTGATCTCCCTTTGTACTCAGGTAGGGTTTGTCAGCGTATTTCTTCGCTGCTCTGCTCAACATGTTGAAAACAGTACGTTTGCTCATAGGTCTCTCAAAGATTTGATACAAAAATACATTTTTATGACCTATTTGCTTCCCTGTTGCATTTTCGTACTTTTAAGTCCTAAATCAGATGGGATGCATATCACACCCGACAAGGCTTTAGGCTTTCTGAAGGAAAGTGAAGAAACCTTTAAATCGCTATTTGAGCATGGGTCTCTCCAGATAGAGATTTACAAACCTGACGGAATAGACCTTCAGACACCGCATGAACGGGATGAGGTGTATGTAGTGATTTCAGGTAAGGGAGAGTTTCTAAACGGAGAGGACCGCGTTTTTTTTGGTCCGGGAGATTTTCTCTTTGTGCCTGCCGGGGTTGAGCATCGATTCGTTAACTTTACAGACGATTTTTCGACCTGGGTCATTTTTTATGGACCTAAGGGTGGAGAGTCACAATTGTTTAAAAAACAGTAAATGAACCTTCCCAAATTCATACTCGGAGACAACACAGATTACCAGGAAGACATCTTTATCGTCCATTTGGACTATCCTCGATGCATTATCAATCTATTGAATGATGAAGTCGAATGGCTGGAGGAGCCTGAGGGATCTGAGGCTGAACTCAGTGTAGCGGTCGCCGAGCTCGTCGAGGACGCCAGTCGGTTTTACGACCGGGAAATGAAGCGCTACGACGAGGAATAAGATAGGATAGGAGTGAAAGGGCCTAGCCTTTTTTGACCAGTTCCAGCTGATCGAGGTCTGTTTTGGCGGTGAACATGCCATAGTTTATCGTGGCGATGTTCTTCTCGATCTTTTCCACTGAGCCCTTGGCGTTTCCATCTTTTAAGCGAACAATGTCATTGACTTTGAACTGATAGCCTTCAATGACAAGCGCCTTTTCCCGTTTTTCCTGTTTCTTTTCTTCGCGGACTTTTTCTATTTCTGGAATTACCTTTTTTTCTATTTCTTTTAACGCCTCACGCTTCTTTTTTTCTTCGAGTTTTAGCTGCTTGTTGATCCGGGTGCGCTCTCGTTTGGACAACGGACGCTCTTTTTCATCATTTTTCTTGAGCCTTTCCGCTTCTATTTTTTCTTTCTTCTTTTCCTCGAACCGCGTCTTTTCAATCAGGGACCACTTTGTGAACTCGGAGATGAGCTGTTTCTTGTTTCCCGTCTGGAAAAATCGATTGAAGAGCTCATTGGTCTTTCTTCCAAAAGAGAGCATTTTCTGATTGGAGTCGTAGAGTGCCTGAAAGGATTCGATGCGGTCCTTTATTTTTTGCTGTTGCTTCAACAGCTCCTCCTGGCCTTCTTTGGACTCCAGCTGCTGTTTTTCCAAAAGGTTTGTCTTCTTGCGCAGTTGGTTGCGCTCTTTCTGAAGGTTCGCTATGGTTTTGTCAAGACGCAGCTTTTCCCGCTCCACTTTTTTCTTGGCTCGATTGATCAGTCGATATGGAATCCCGTTTTTTTGAGCCACTTCAAAGGTAAAGGAGCTGCCGGCCTGACCCGTGTTCAGCTGATAAAGAGGTTCGAGCGATCCCTGGTCAAACTGCATGTTTGCATTCGTGGCGTGCTCGAGTTCATTGGCCAAAACCTTCAGGTTGGAATAATGCGTGGTGATGATTCCAAAGGCTCCTTTTTCGTAAAACTCTTCCAAAAACACTTCGGCAAGAGCGCCACCCAGCTCCGGATCACTTCCGGTTCCGAACTCATCGATGAGAAACAATGTATTGCCGTTGCAGGCTTTGAGAAAACCCCTCATATTCTTGAGCCTGTAGCTGTAAGTGCTGAGCTGGTTCTCAATGGACTGGTTGTCGCCGATGTCGGTGAGCACCTTGTCAAAAACACTCAGGCTGCTTCGCTCATGAACCGGGATGAGTATTCCGCTCTGCAGCATGACCTGCAGCAGACCTACTGTTTTCAATGTGATGCTCTTTCCACCGGCATTGGGTCCTGAAATCACGATGATCTGCTGATCCGCGTTCAATTCGAGTGACTGTGGAATCACGGGTATGCCTTTGGACTTGTTTTCAGCCCATAAAATAGGGTGGTAGGCCTCTCGAAGGTAAATCCGTTTCTCTCTCTCTATGTTTGGCAGACAGGACCCTGTTTCCCTGGCGTATTTGGCTCTCGCTCCGACGGTGTCGAGGTGACCGAGATAATCCTGGTATTTGGCAAGCAGCTCCCTGTAAGGGCGAATTGTATCGGTTAGAGCTTTCAAAATTTTGACGACTTCCTCCTTTTCCTCGTATTTCATGTTCTGCAGCTCCCGGGTCAGCTGCAATGTCGATTCCGGAGCGATATAGACGATGCTTCCGGTTTTCGAGTTGCCCAAGATGGCTCCATGGACCTTTTTGCGGTACATGGCCTGAACGGCCAAAACGCGTTGATTGTCAACCACGCTTTCGCGGATGTCATCCAGATACCCCTGGCTTGCATAGTGAGCCAGGGATTTGTTGAAGCTGCTTCCCAGTTTTCCCCGGATGGATCCAATTTGCTTTCGGATGGAGAGCAGATTCTCGGAGGCCTTGTCAAGAACCTCTCCATGGGGAGAAATGACGCCCTGGATATTTTTCTGAATGTCCTGGGTCCTGTCAAGATCAAGCGACTCTTCGCAGAGCACGGGGTAGTATTCCTTGAATTTCTCCAAAAAGGCAAGCAGTATATTGACGTTTTCGGAAATTGAGGCAAGCTTGTTGAAGGCTTCAGCCTCTAAAAAGCTGTCTTCGATTCCGAGCAGGTGAAGTTCCCTGGTTATCTCCTCGAAGTAGTGGTTTGGGATGCGGTTTTCATTTTCAAAAGAAGCGAGGTACTCATTGACCTGGTTCAGCTCTGACTTCATTTCCAGGGTCCGTGAAATGGGACGCAACGCTCGAACCCGTTCCCTTCCAAGATCAGAGACGCAGTACTCCTCAATCATCGAAAGGACGGTTGAGAATTCGAGATCGCTCAGTGTTTTTTCTGTAATTCTATTGGCCAAAACCCTACATTTGTACCTGGCAAAAATAACCAAAAAAAAGACTATGGAGGTTCAAATCTCAACGAGCTGGAAACCTGTTTTGCAGGAAGAATTCAGGAAGGATTACTTTGAGAACCTCGCCCGATTTGTAAAGTTGGAGTACAGGTCTTTCAAGTGCTATCCTCCGGGAAAGGAAATTTTCGCCGCGTTTGACCATTGCTCCTTTGAGGATGTAAAGGTCGTGATCCTGGGCCAGGACCCTTATCATGGCAACGGTCAGGCGAATGGTCTTTGTTTCTCCGTACACGAGGGAATTGCTCATCCACCCTCCCTGATCAATATTTTCAAGGAGCTGGAATCTGATCTTCAAAAACCTTATCCGGTCAGTGGCGATCTGACCCACTGGGCAGACCAGGGGGTTCTGCTTCTCAATGCCACACTAACGGTTCGGGAAGGACAGGCGGCTTCTCATCAGAACAAGGGATGGGAAAATTTCACGGACAGGGTCATCGAGGAGCTTTCAAAAAAGAAAGAAGGTCTCGTTTTTTTGTTGTGGGGCGGTTATGCCAAAAAAAAAGGACGAGTGATCGACACTTCAAAACATCTCGTGCTGAGCAGCGGACACCCCTCACCCTTGAGCGCAAACCGTGGGTACTGGTTTGGCAATCGACACTTCAGCAAAACAAATGACTTCCTTTTGTCCCGGGGCAAGAAACCCATTGACTGGTAAGTCCCAAGGCTAAGCCCCGTTCCTAATTTTTTGAAGGGACATTCTTCAGGATTTCAAGGAGGAAGCTCCAGAACCTCTTAACAGAAGTGATGCTGGCTCTCTCATCGGGAGAGTGTGCCCCTTTGATCGTGGGTCCAAATGAGATCATGTCCATACCTGGATAATGGGAGCCGATAATGCCGCATTCCAGTCCTGCATGGCAAGCCACGACCTTTGGCTCCTTCGAGAAAAGATCCGTATAGACCTTTTTGAGCACTTTTAGAATGGGAGAATTTCCATTTGGGCTCCAACCGGGATAGGAACCTGAAAAGCTCACTTCAAAACCTTTCTTCTCGAAGTTGGCTCTCAGTAGCTCCTGCACTTCATTTTTACTCTCTTCCACAGATGAGCGCGTCAGGCACTCGATCTTCATGGTTCCGTCCTTCACCGTAACTTTGGCAATGTTATTGGAGGCCTCGACCAGATCGGGTATCTCAGGGCTCATTTTGTACACCCCGTTCAGGGCCTGGCCAACACTATCAAGCAACGCATCTTGATCCTGTATTTGAAGGACCTCCTCCAGACCATCCTTTTCTTCCATCTTAATCTCCAGATTGGGCTCGATATCAGCAAAGCTCTTTTTCAGAATCAGGGCGACTTCTTCAAAGCGTTTCATAAGGGTTTCCAGGTTTTCCGCCGGGATGACAATGTCTGCAAAACTTTCCCGGGGGATGGCATTTCGAAGGCTTCCACCCTCCAGCGAACTCAGACGAAATTCATTTCGAATCTGAACGAGAATCCCGTTCATAATCTTATTGGCGTTGCCAAGTCCCTTGTGTATGTCCATTCCTGAATGCCCGCCCTGAAGACCGGTTACCGAGATCCTGTAGAATTTGACATTTTTTCCGGGCTCCACGGCCTGGTAGTCCTTAATCGCTGTCACGTCAATCCCACCGGCACATCCGATGTCGATTTCATCATCTTCCTCGGTGTCCAGGTTCAGCAGGATTTCCCCCTCCAGATAACCGGGTTCCATGCCCTGGGCCCCAGTCATGCCCGTTTCCTCATCGATCGTGAACAGGGCTTCGAGGGCGGGGTGGGCAATGCTCGAGCTGGAGAGCACTCCCATGATTGCCGCAACCCCGAGTCCGTTGTCGGCACCCAGCGTGGTTCCGTCTGCCTTTACCCAATCCCCTTCAATAAACATCCTGATGCCCTCATTTTCAAAGTCGAAATCGGAATCAGCATTTTTTTGGTGCACCATATCGAGATGGCTCTGCATCACAACCGTCTTCCGGTTCTCCATGCCCGGTGTCGCAGGTTTTCGAATGATCACATTGCCAACAGGATCCACCGTTGTTTCCAGGCCTAGATTCTTTCCGAACTCGACCATGAATTCAATGATGCGTTCTTCTTTTTTGGAAGCCCTGGGGATCGCGTTTATGGCTGCGAAATTTTCCCAAACGTCTTTGGGATCGAGCTCTTTGACAGCAGATTCAGTCATATTTAAAGGGGTATTTTGTTCGTTTGAGAATTAATTAATCCAGGTCGATGACAACTTCTTCCAGGGGCTTTCTGATTTTCGCAAGACCATTGGTCGGATCGTCTTCTGCACGGTATCCTACGGGAAGTAACAAGGCTGATTTCAGGTTTCGTTCCGGCAGGCCCAGCACTTCATCGACCTTCGAGGGGATGAACCCTTCCATGGGGCAGGAGTCGATTCTGAGTTCGGCACAAACGGTCATCAGGTTGCCCAGGGCGATATAGGCCTGGTACATCGATTCGCGCTCAAGGGCTAAAGGCTCTTTTTTCAAGTAGATTTCCTTGAGCTGTCCCCTGAATTTTTCGATGATCTCTTCTTTGGTCCCCCGAAGCTTTCTTTCGAGGTCAAACTTGGCATCGACTGCCTCAGGCCCATAATCGGTTTCCGTACAGATCACCAAAAGATGTGAACATGTGGTGACCTGAGGTTGATAATAGGCCAGTGGAAATAGTTTCGACTTGAGCTCCTTGGATTTTATAACCAGCATTTTCAGA
>JAUIKV010000240.1 GCA_030430615.1 Bacteroidia bacterium | reverse complement strand
GTTGTCGTCTTTTATTGCGGTGGCCACGGTGGTATCGTCATAGGCATCGTAGCGAAGGGTGGATCCGATAAGGAAATCATGACTTTTGTGATCAAAGCTCCAGGTGAAATTAGCAAAGGCGATCTGCTGTGAGGCTTCGTACCGATCCGATCCGTAATAGCTGTCCTGCAGGTGGTTGGAAAGGGAATAGTCGATCTTCATGCTCTCCGAGGTGTTAAAGGCGTAGGTTCCAAAAAGCTCCACCCTGTTGGTGTATATGCTCTCACCATAGATCTCATCACTTCCTCTCAATTGTTTGTAGGCTCTGTCTTTGACAAAGGCTTCGACCCCGTTTCTTCGGTCCTCGTAATAGTATTTGGCGGCTATAGTGAAAATCTTGTCACTCGGCCTGTAAATGTTGAACTTGGAAAAAAGGGATATGACGTCTGTATTTACCCCGTCACCGAACCCGTCGGCATTAATGTCCTGGTAGTTGTTGACATAATTCACATTCAATCCGACGTACCCGTTCGATTTGCCTAATTCAGGCGCGAAGGCTATATTGGCAAAGACCTCTTCCATGGTGGTTGTCATCACATCGGCTGAGAACAGAGGCTGCTCAGCGGGATTCTTTGTGATCACATTGATCACTCCGGCTACAGCGTCTGAACCATACAAGGTGCTGTTGGGGCCTTTAATCACTTCAAACCGGTCGATAATCATATTGGGGATTCCATTCAGTCCGTAAACTGATGCGAGGCTCCCGTAAATAGGAGTTCCGTCCATCAGTATAGCCGTGTAGGAACCGGGTAAACCGTTTACGCTTATGCTATTTGTATAGCAAACGCCACAGGCGATGACTTCCTGAACCCCATTTACAAGCTGCACGCTTTCAATGATCGAGGACGCAGCCGAGGGTAGGTAGAGGTCGAATTGTTCCGAGGTGACCACATCGATCTTGACCGGTGACCGCGAGACGAACGTGGGCTTCATGGTTCCGGTGACTACGATCTCATCCAACAGGGCAGAAGAGCTCAAGATGAAATTGACGGTAGTTGTCTCCCCGGATTTAACCAAAACCTCTTTCTTAATGGAGATATGGCCAACATGTGAGACAATAACTACGTGTTTTCCAGGTTCGAGACCTGTCAGATAAAAATTGCCATCCAAATCGCTAGTCTCTCCTATACTTGAATTCTTTATTTGAACGGTGGCGAAAGGAAGAGTTTCGCTACCACTAATGATCTTGCCCCTGATGTTTCCTGTCTGCCCAAGAACTTCAAAGGAGATAAGACCAATTAGTCCCATTAGGTATATGGTGCTCAACCGAAATTTCATTTGATTTTTAACTTCGTGCAAAAAAACATAACTTTGATTTACAAAAGTATAAAAGTTAGCCATATCTAACAAATTGTTTTATTAACCCTAACTAAAATTAAAAGTCATTGATTTCATCAAGCATTGAAGACTATCTAAAGGCTATATTTCAATTGAGCTCGGAGGATGAGGAGAAGAGGGTGGGAACGAATCAACTTGCAGAATACCTTCAGATTAAACCTGCCTCGGCGAGCGTCATGTTGAAGAAGCTTAGAACCAAAGAACTAGTTAGCTATGAAAAGTACGGAAGGATAGAACTTACGGCTAAAGGTTGGAAAATAGCCGTGGCATTGATCCGGCGTCACCGACTGTGGGAGACATTTCTGCATCAGAAGCTCAATTTTTCATGGGACGAAGTGCATGAGGTAGCGCATGACCTCGAACACATTCAGTCTGACAAATTAATTCAGGAGCTCGACAAGCTACTGGGTTATCCTTCACATGACCCCCACGGTCATATAATCCCAGATGAGAAGGGGAATTTCAGCAAAGATGAACGAGTGCTCCTGTCGAACCTGGAGGGAGGTCAGAAATGCCGATTGGTTTCGGTCAGAGACAGCTCTGCCGAGTTTTTAAAGTACGTCACACAGCTGGGCCTGGCTCTCAGCACTGAAATAGAGGTTCAGGAAGTTCGAGAGTTTGATGGATCACTTCTCTTGGCCTATGATGATCGCGCTGAAAGCGTATCCCAAAAATTTGCAGAGAACATCTTTGTCAGGATTCTCTGAATCAATCGCTCTTTTACCATTGAGTTCCTGTCGCAAATCTGTGAAATAATGTAAATTTGCCCAAAATTTAATTTCATGTTCAACAAATACATCAAATTAGTCATTGCCGCCTTAATCACAGTTTGGGCAGTTTACGAATTCTCCAAGGGTCATATCATGAACGGGATTTCAATCCTGTTGCTTGCCGGGGTTTTCGTGTTCTTTTACTTCAAGAACGAGATTCTTCTACTCACATTTTTCAAACTTCGGAAGCAGGATTTCGAAGGCGGGAATCGTTTGTTGGACAAGATTAAGAACCCTTCTTCTGCCTTGACCAAAAAGCAGGAGGGCTATTACAACTTTCTCCGGGGAATCATGGTATCGCAGACGAATTTGACCCAGGCGGAAAGATTCTTCAAAAAAGCACTGAATTTAGGTCTCGCGATGGATCACGACAAAGCGATGGCCAAATTGCAACTCGCGGGTATAGCATTGACCAAAAGAAGAAAAAGGGAGGCTACTACCTTGATCGCCGAGGCCAAGAAGCTAGACAAGCACGGCATGTTGAAAGACCAGATCAAAATGGTGAAACAACAGATGAAGAAGATTTAGATCTTCTTCCCGAGGTACATGAGCTTGTACCCGGGCTCCACTTCTATTTTTGAACTGTCGGCAGGAAGAATGTGAATTTCGTCCTGGAGGTCCTTTAAAAAAAGAGGAATCGACTTGATTTCCTGGCGGGTGGCATCAATCAGCTTCTCAAAGTGCTCCCTGGATTTTACTTCAACCTCATTGATCATAGGGTAATCCCGCACGACCTCGCTGATGTTGATGAAGTCATCGGTATGAGAGAAAAGTCCGAGTTCGGGATTGTTGGCAGGATCCCGCATTTCTTCAGCGCTGATCAGCCTGAAAGCACCTTCCTCGCCAAAATCGGCCCTGAATTTATTCAGTGCGTATTCATTGATCGTATTGCTTCCTGTAAGGGCCAGGAGGTAACCCATGTCATTCAGTTCGATGTTTTCCAAGAGATCGTTTTCGTAGATATCGCATTCGATAGCCTCCAACCCCTCCAATTTCGCCCTGGAGATATTGGATTTGTTGCTGTCGATCAGCACTACCCTTCTGTCGTTGTCTTTGAGATACTTGGCAATTAGCCTCGAAGGCTCTGAAGCGCCCACGATCAAGATTCCTTCAGATTTTGTCAGCAAAACTCCAGTGATTCGGGCAACGATCCGTGCAGTTGTTGCATTTAACAGAACCGTTCCGAGAACGATCATGAATACCAAAGGGGTGATGTAGTTGGCTCCTGCATAGCCTTGCAGGGTGAGCTTGATTCCAAAGAGTGAGGCGATACCTGCCGCCACGATTCCCCTAGGGCCCACCCAGCTGATGAAGATCTTCTCATTTTTCTTTAGCTGACTGCCTGAGGCACTGGCAAAAACGCCCATTGGACGTATCACCAGGATAACGATTCCCAACAAAATCAGTGAATTCCAGTTGAATATCAACTCGAGGTCTTCCAGATTGATATTCGCCGAGAGCAGGATAAACAAGATAGAAATCAGTAAGATACTGATGGTTTCTTTAAAATAAAAGATGTCTTTTAAAGCTGCAATCTTCATGTTGCCAAGCACCATTCCCATGATGACGACGGCCAGCAGGCCGCTTTCGTGGGCGAAAAGATCTGCGAGCACAAAGACGGAAAGAACGAGAGCGAGCGCCACAACATTGAGCAAGTAATGTGGGATCCATTTGTTTTTAAGGGCAAATGAGAAGGCGTAAGCCGACGTAAAGCCTATGGACACTCCGATTATGATTATTTTCCCAAATTCGATCAGGGTCTCTTTCGTGTATTGAGTGCCGTGATCTCCGCTCAAAACGATAAATTCAAATACCAGTACTGCAACAAGGGCGCCGATGGGATCTATCAGGATGCCTTCCCATTTGAGGACGGTTGAAATGTCTTTTTTGAGTGGCAGGTTCCTA
>JAUIKV010000239.1 GCA_030430615.1 Bacteroidia bacterium | reverse complement strand
CGCACTTTCCATAATTTTTTGAGCGTCTTCATGCTCAATTTTTGGTTCGCAGGATTGTCCAGAACTTTGTTATAAAGGTCATCACGTGAAACTCCCGTAGCTTTTTCAATGCTGAGCATTCGGGCAAGGGTCAAGTCATGCGCATATTCAGCCTGTTTGAGTTGCGGAATCAACACCCGCATTTCTTCGATGGCTTTGGTATCAGGCAGCTGGATGAAAAGCTTCGGCGCAGGGGCAAATAATTCCGTCTGAGAATCAATATCAGCAGCTACTTGTGCATCATGCTCCAGCAGTTTTTCCCGATTAATTCCAGTAAATTTCTCTAATCCTTCCAGGTTTTTTCTCAAACGATTGACCTCATGCCTTTCGAAAAATTCAACCCCTTTGAGGTGGGCCAATTGCTCGATTTTGCCACGCTTATCAAGGATTTTGTCGGTAGCTTCTTTCGTTGTTGGGAATTCCCATTCGTCTGCTTTCCCACTAATAGCAGCCCTTTCAGCAGCATAATCATCCGTATTCTTCCATTCCCCCCGATCCAAAAAGAACAACTCTTTGGTATAATTCATCTCATCGAGCAACGATTTGTATTCTTTCACCTCCTGCCCATCCTTGATTTTCGCCCTGGCGCGATCCTTCAATCGCTCTGAGAAAACTGCTTTGCTCATTCCGCCCAATTCTCCAGGCAATTCCTGCGTATTCGGAAAAATCCGCTTTCTGAGGTCTTTGTAGCTGTAAACTGGGGCGCCATTGACGGGCGTATACTCCACATTGCTCAGCGGAGTGATGGAAATTCGGGTTTCTCCTTGGGAAAAAATCTCTCCGGTCGATGGCGAGACAATCTCGTTGTCGCTCAGGTGAACCAGTTCAATGTCGGAATAGTCAAAATTGTTGATGCCTTTTCCGTAAAATTTCCCGAAGAAATTGAAGTAACGTTTGCCGGGTCTTAGCAAGCTGGCCAGCACTTCTCCATCCGTCCCTGCCATCGTCTCAAAGTCCATTTTGAGCGTGTATTTGCAGGTTTCTGACAAAACCTTGTCCAATAATTCTGGATCGTCTCCGGCATGGTATTCGACTTTTTGGCGGAGATCTGGCATACCTTCCTCGGGCTTCTCTCCTTCCAACTTATAGGCCCGTTCCAACTTAATCTGATCGGAATCACCGCCGGATTTGGCCTTCCATCTTTGGCGAATGTTCTCCTCAAAATCGGTCTCTTCCAATTCCTTTTCACTGGCCAAAATCACATGCAAATGAATGTGCAGGGAATTGTCGTTGGGGTTTTTCGACTGATTCCCAATCACTTCCATCGAGTAGAATCCGGCATCTACATGGTTTTTCCAAAACCGCTTATTGGAAATTTCCTTGTGAACTTTCTTCCCATCTGGATCCTTCCATTCGTTCTCCCCTACTTTCTCAACCTTAATTTCCCGATCCACTTCCGATCCATCTTCGTAAAAAAACGTCCTTCCTGAGTTCCTGAGCCACTTAAAGTTCTCGATCAATTCGTCGGAGTAATCCCCATTTCGGTTGTGTTCATCGTGCTGAAGCGTCAATCCCAAATGGTAAAAATGATACTTGGAAGTATCCAATCGAAGGTGTTTGTCCAGGTCCTCAGCACTGATCCCCACCGTATCACAAATGTCCATTCTGGCGTCTTGAAGCCCTTTTTCAGTGAGTCTTTTGTACTCGGCATGGACCTCCCTATTCGCCCGAAAAAAAGCCAATACGTTGTTTTTCCGTTCGCGAGAGACGATGTAAGAGCAGATTTGGCAACCCTTGTGTTTGCAGAGATTGGTGCCCATTTTGAAAATCTCTCCGGTTGGAATCTCCCTTCCCATGAAAAAGAAGCTGCAAGTCGCTTTTTTCGAAGCGATTTTGCTCAGGATCTCCTGGGCATTGGGACAGTCAGTTTCATGGATAATTCCTCGGAGGTTCTTGCTCTCGATTTTGTTCTTCTTTTGCCGGTGTTTCAGCCAGTCAAAAGCGGTCAGTTGAAGGACAAATGGCGCAGCTGTAGACCTGGGTTCAACCGCCTGGTCAGAACGGGTAAAAAGGGTAGTTTGACCATTTTTGTCAAAACCGCCTATACAGCGAAATAAGGCCGTTTTTTCCTGTTTTCGATAAGTTAGTTCTATAGTATCTAGGAAAGACGGTTTTTCAGCCCTATTTGATGAACGCAAAGACGGTAAGACGCAAAGGTTTTTGTCCGTGTTTTCTCTTTGCGACTTGGTGTCTTTGTAGCCTGTTTTATTTGAGGTTGAGAAGCAGTAGAAACCCTCTTGAAAATCAATGTTTCTGATGGTTTTTTCGATGGCCAATTTTATGCGCTTGGCTGTCTTTTCTTCCTGCCAAAGCTGGAAAAAACCGCAGATGGCTTTTACACCATCCGCAGCAGGCATATAGCCTTTACCAGAAATGTCGATCCAGAAAGCTTCCAATGGGCTTGGAAGTTCTGGATCGGAGGTTGAAAAAAACGAAACGAGCCGATGGAACAGCTCTATCATGCACAAACAATCCTTATTGATTTGTTGATGAGAGGATTCGAAGATGTCAGAATTTTTACTCCCAAGTCCAGAGCGTAAGCGAAGGACATCTCTGTGTCCCTCTGCGTCTCTCTCTCTCTTATCTTCCTCTGTGTTAAAATCTTCTCTTACCTTTGCGGCCTCTCCGTCTCCGCGTTCAATTCTTCTTATTTGAGGATCAAGAATTTCTTTCAGCCGAGTGAACCCATACGCCTCCAAATAATCACAGACATCATTGATGGCCATCTCCATATCCAACCGCTCAATCAATGGATACTGCACCTGCATTTGCCAGCATGACAAAATTCCGGTGAGGTCATTGTCATACAAAACATAAACCTGATCCGCCCTGTTTTGAAGATCCCGATACAATTCCTCATGAAGCGACTGACCCTCAGAGTTCAGACAAATCGCGTAGATGTCCTGGTCATTCAAGAGAGCATTCAGCGCCAAGACATCCTTCTGCCCCGCAGCGATGACGATGCCCTTACATTTTTCCGGCAATTGGTCGTAACCAAAAACATAATTCCCCCTCGAATGAATGAACAACGTCTTCGGCCCATCCTGCCACATAGGAACCGGACAATATGCCTTCAAGTTCTCCCCAGCTTTGAACAAAAACAGCGGTTTATCAGCAGCCGATCTTCTTTTATAATCCTTACCAACCTTCTGAATCCAAGCAATCGGCCATACTTCATACCGATCCAGCGTTTCCGCAGAAATGTGCCATTTCCCAAAAATCCTATTTCGCCTTTCAACAGCACTACCCGATTTGTCCAATTCATAAGAAGAAGAAATCCTCAGCTCATACGCCTGGTTGGGGCAGTATGGCTGAGGCTTACCAACTTCCTTAGTCTTTATGTGTTTTGCTTGAGTTGTATATGTGGTAGTATCGGCTGTGGAAATATGGTATTCCCCTTCCAGTATCTCCAATATCTTCAAGAAATCACTTCCATGCGTATCTAATCCATGCAAAGCCCCACAAACCGAAAAAATATCCCCATTCGGATAAGTCTCGGTAAAATCATACGCATGCCAAATCCCATTAAACAGCTTGATGCTGACTTTTCGCTTCCCTTTATTCTGGGTTTTACCATTGCGGACAGGATGGAACTCGCAATCAAAACTGCCTAGAAGGTAGTTCAACCCATTATTGGAAGCGCGAAGAATCGCTGCCTTCCGGTCATGTATAGACACAACTGGAGGCTAACGAATACGTATTACTGAAATAGTTTCAGGAGGAAATGGGCCAACAGGGTTGGCACTTTTGTGATTTTTGGTACTTTTGTACATAACCGACTTTGGTTAGGGAAGGGCAGCAACAGTTTTCGACGGCCGATGCTACCTTCCTGTTTTTTTTTACTTAACCTTCTTTTTACTTTTTCGATCAGCGTAGACAATGCCCAACGAATGGACCTCCCCTACCCGAGCAGTTTCATTTATATCGTCTTGAATTCGATCTATACTAAGTTCTTGAAGTTGAATGCGCTGATTGAACTCAGCCCAAGCAAGCTGAGATCGCAGGTAACCCGAAGGC
>JAUIKV010000238.1 GCA_030430615.1 Bacteroidia bacterium | reverse complement strand
GTGGTCGTGGAACACTGCCCTGGCCTGGATATGCGGGGATGTTTGTGTCTGGAAGCCAAGCGAGAAAGCTCCGCTTTGCGGAATTGCCTGCCAAAACATAGCGGCTTCAGTTTTCAAATCGAACGGCCTGCCCGAAGGTATCAGCTCCCTGATCAACGGAGACTATCGCGTGGGTGAAATGATGACCACCGACAAACGAATCCCCCTGATATCTGCCACGGGTTCGATCCGTATGGGAAAGATTGTAGCTCAAAAAGTTGCGGCTCGACTTGGCAAGTCACTATTGGAACTGGGAGGTAACAATGCCATCATAGTAACTCCTGATGCGGATATCAAAATGACCGTTATAGGAGCCGTCTTCGGAGCTGTGGGCACCGCAGGCCAGCGATGTACCTCAACGCGCAGGCTCATCATACATGAAAGCATTTACGACCAGGTCAAAAACGCCGTGAAAACCGCCTATTCTCAAATTCGCATAGGCAACCCGCTGGACGAGAACAATCATATGGGGCCATTGATCGACAAAGACGCTGTGGCGATGTATGAAAAAGCCCTGGAGAGCGTGATTGATCAGGGAGGAAGCCTTCTTGTTGAAGGCGGAACCCTCAGTGGAGAAGGTTATGAAAGCGGATGCTACGTTAAACCTGCTATTGCAGAGGCTGAAAACAGCTTTCAAATCGTCCAGGAAGAAACATTTGCCCCTATTCTTTACTTGCTGAAATACAAAGGAGAGGTTGAAAACGCCATCGCCATCCAAAACGGAGTGGTTCAGGGGCTCTCATCCGCTATAATGACCAACAATCTTAGGGAAGCTGAGCGATTCCTTTCTGCAGCAGGGTCGGATTGCGGAATCGCCAATGTGAACATTGGAACCTCCGGTGCAGAAATCGGAGGCGCTTTCGGTGGTGAAAAAGAAACAGGAGGAGGTCGCGAGTCGGGCTCTGACGCCTGGAAAATATACATGAGAAGGCAGACCAACACCATCAATTACACCGCTGATCTTCCCCTGGCCCAGGGAATCAAGTTCGACCTTTAGCAAAAAAAAATCGCCCCGATTTCTCGGGGCGAAATCTGGTTGAAATAAATCAACCAAAATCAACTAACCAAACCTTATCTTTAACCTTTCGGTATATTTTTAATTCTTTACACTTACAACGACTACAAAACTCGTTTGTTGTGTCATAAAATGAAAAGAAATATCTTTTCTAACTCTTATTGCTAAACTGCTTGGGAAATTTTCTTGAGGGCCTTCCTTCAATCATGCAATCACGATTGCAAATTAACGGCATTATTCAGGAAAACCTTCATAATCTATTGTTAAAATTTCCTTTTGAAACATTTATCCTTAAAGAACTTGTGTCACTAAACGCTCATAACTCTCAAAACAACATTCGTGCCAAAAATTCGGGGCAAAAACTAAAATAATGTTAATGTTGCTTTCTTCATTTACCTGGTTAGACGCATAAAAAAGCACTTCCTTTCAAAGCATTTGAGGTAGGCTTCATAAGGACATCAGATACAATTTGACCACATTATTGATTCGCGTCTCACTGGCTCAAATAAACAAGTGGAAATTTTGAAAATTTTAACCCATTCCCTATACGAATCAGGGGGTTGAATTCGTTATAGAATGGAGTTTAGTTCTTTTAAACTTGTGCTATGAAAAAATTACTTACAACCGTACTGGTATTATCGGCATTCGCCACTTTGAATGCCCAGTCTTATGAAGGAAAAGGAGACAGCAAGTTGAATGTGGGCTACGAGATCTATGGCATCGGACCCGGAATAAAGGCGAGCTACGACTACGGGCTCAATGATCTGTTTTCTGTAGGTGCCGGCGCGAGCTATTACTTCGACAACGAAGATCAGGACTATTTCATCTACGCCCGAACCAATCTTCATTTGGGCATCGTTTGGGATCTTCCCAGGCGGCTCGA
Organism: Bacteroidia bacterium; assembly: GCA_030430615.1. Classification (GTDB taxonomy): domain Bacteria; phylum Bacteroidota; class Bacteroidia; order Flavobacteriales; family Flavobacteriaceae; genus Lutimonas. Next base: position 2,197 of record JAUIKV010000238.1, on the reverse strand, counting down.
TCTCTATCCGGGAGTGGAGTTGGGGTTCAAGTCAAGCAGTGAAGTAGGACTCACGGGTTACGTTGGAGTGAGATACTGCATTAGCAAAAAGATGAGCTTATTCGCAGAAATCGGCAATCACGGCGCAGCCGGCATCAGTTTTGATGTTTGATCAGGGTCTGTATTGGGTCTCCAGTTTCTTTACGCCCGTAACCTTGACGTAGGTTTCCGAACCACTGACCGCATACATGATCACAGCTTCGTCTCTTTCGAGCTCAAAAGGTATCTTGTTCCCTGTTTGAGGAGGCGCATTGCCATACTCCTCAAGAGGATCGCTGCTCATGACCCTGTCAGGGGGTATGAATTCTGAGAGAGTCGCCTCAAGCACAAAATCATTTCCACTGAATTGAGGAACCACATCGAACTCCTTGTTCTGAAAGTAAATTTTTGAAAACGACAAGTTCAAGCTAGTCGTAAATCCCGTAATTCTGATCGTGGTGCCTCGTGTTCCCTGTTTGCCTCCAACCCAATGAAAATAGGTTTTTTCATCAATCGTGAACGGAACTTTCTTTTGAACGACATTCGTTTTGCATCCGGAGCTCAAAGTCATTAGAAATAGACCGAAAAGTAAACTCAGAACCGTTGAAGGTCTTTTTGGAATAGTCATGCCAATTGGTTTAATACGCTCTTTCCTTTTTGCCTTCGTAGAAATTGACAAAGGCCCTGTTCACGACCCGCATTCCCCCCGGCGTCGGAAAATTGCCTGTGAAATACCAGTCACCCGTGTGGCCCGGGCACGCTTTGTGCAAATTCTCAATGGATTGAAAAATGATGTCCACCTCTGAACTTATCTCATCGGTTTTAAGCATTTCAGCAATTTTGTCTGATATTTGATTTGCGGTGAAAGGCGCATAGAATTCCTTCACGTAATTCTCCGGTGACGGATTGTTTTCATTCGCTTTGCACTTCTCATAAACATCATCGATCACATTGGACTGTCCGGTCTCCTTCAAAAGCTCAAGCGTGGCTTTGAAGGCGATGAATTCCTCGATGCGAGCCATGTCTATTCCATAGCAGTCTGGGTATCGGATTTGAGGCGCCGAAGAAACCACGATAATCTTCTTCGGACCCAACCTGTTGAGAATCTTAATGATGCTCTTCTTCAATGTGGTCCCCCTGACAATGCTGTCGTCTATGATGACAAGACTGTCCGTTGGTTTTACCACCCCATAGGTTACGTCATACACATGCGCCACAAGGTCATCTCTGCTCTGGTCGTCGGCGATGAAGGTTCTTAATTTTGCATCTTTTATTGCGATCTTCTCGATACGTGGGCGTACCGAAAGGATTTCATTCACTCGCTCGGCCGAGATGTTCCTGTTGCCTGTCAGAATAGTGTTCACCTTGTGCTGATTGAGGTATTCCTCGGCTGCTTCAGTCATGCCGAAAAAAGAGGTCTCCGCCGTATTCGGAATATAAGAGAACACTGTATTCTTTATGTCGTGGTCAATGTGTTCCAAGACTTTCGGGAAAATATACTTCCCGAGCATTTTCCTTTCATGATAGATCGAAGCGTCACTGCCTCTTGAGAAATAGATTCTCTCAAAAGAACAAGCTTTTAGTGGGAGTTGGTCCATGACCTGCTCCATCGACACCTTACCGTCTTTCTTGATGATCAGGGCATGCGCGCGTTCAATCTCATGAATTTCATCAAAGTTCACGTTGAAAACGGTCTGGATGACAGGTCTTTCAGAGGCCACAACAACCACCTCGTCATCCTGGTAGTAAAACGCAGGTCGTATTCCCGAAGGGTCGCGAAGGACGAATGCGTCTCCGTGTCCTATGAGTCCGGCCATTGCATAACCTCCGTCCCAGTTTTTGGAAGCTCTTCGCAATATCTTCTGGATGTTGAGCTCCTTGGCGATCAAAGGAGATGCCTCTTTCTTGGAAATACCCTTCTGTTTAAACTTGTAGTAAAGATCCAGTACCTCATCGTCGAGAAAATGACCGATTTTCTCCATGACCGTCACCGTATCGGTGTTCTCCTTCGGATGCTGGCCCAATTCGATAAGTTCCTTGAGAAGGTCTCCGGAGTTCGTCATATTGAAGTTTCCAGCAACAATCAGGTTCTTGTGCTTCCAATTGTTCTGTCTCAAAAAAGGATGTACGCTCTCAAGGCTGTTTTTGCCAAATGTTCCATATCGAACGTGGCCCAGGT